>JAAYXX010000137.1 GCA_012515695.1 Chloroflexota bacterium | reverse complement strand
CGTGACCGTCCGCCGCTTTCCTGCGGGCCAACCACTCCCAGCTTTTCCAACTGGTCAATGAGGCGGGCCGCCCGAGGGTATCCGATCCGCATGTGTCGCTGGAGAAACGAAGCCGAAGCCTGATTATGTTGACGCACCAGCTCAATGGCCTCGTTCAAAATGTCTTCGTCGGCGTCATCCTCCTCGCCCATATCCTCCCACGGAGCTTCTGGCTCCTCTTCCTCTGCGGGAGTGGCGTTGCGCCAAAAAGAGACCAGGGCGTCCAGTTCCTTGTCGGAAACAAAACACCCCTGGATGCGCTGCAATCCTGGCGCGTCGGGGGCCATGAACAGCATATCCCCCCGCCCCAGCAGCTTCTCAGCCCCAGGAACGTCCAGGATTACCCGCGAGTCAATCTGCGAGGTGACGGCAAAGCTAATTCGTGCAGGGAAGTTGGCCTTGATGAGGCCAGTCACCACGTCTACCGAAGGGCGCTGGGTGGCAAGCACCAGGTGAATGCCCGTGGCGCGGGCCATCTGCGCCAGACGGCAAAGCGTGCGCTCTACGTCGTCGGCGGCTGCCAGCATCAGATCGGCCAACTCGTCAATGAACACCACAATCATGGGCAAAGGGTCCAGGCCCTTGCTCTTGGCAGCCTTGTTATAGGCGCGCAAGTTACGCACGCCGATCTGGGCGAATTGCTCGTACCGGCGGTCCATCTCGCGGATCAGCCAGCGCAGGGCGACGATCACCTTCTCAATATCCACCACCACGGGCGCAATCAGGTGAGGGATGCCGTTATAGTTGGTCAATTCGACCCGTTTGGGGTCCACCATAATCAGCTTTAGCTCGTCCGGCGTATTCTGGAAGAGCAGCGAGGCGATACAGGCGTTCATGCAAACGCTCTTGCCAGAGCCGGTGGCCCCGGCAATCAACAGGTGGGGCATGGCCGCCAGATCAGCAACCACCGCCTCGCCAGAGACATCACGCCCCAGCGCAATGCGTAGCGGGGAGCGCATCTTGCGAAACACCTCCGACTCGAGCACGCCCCGCATTCCCACCATCGTCTTGGTCCCATTGGGCACTTCGATGCCGATCATCGAGCGGCCAGGGACCGGCGCTTCCAGGCGAATCGGAGAGGCCGCCAGAGCCAGCGCCAGGTCATTCGTGAGCGAGAGAATCTTGCTCACCCGAATCTTGTAGCGGCGCGTGTTGCCGTCTTTGTCCTGCTTCTCAATATAGCCCGGCTCCACCCCAAACTGGGTCACCACTGGCCCCCGGTTCCACTCGACCACCTCGGCGGGGATACCAAAAGCCTCCAGCGTCTCTTCGCTGATCTGCGCGCGCATACGCACGTCGGAATCGTCCGCCTTGTCTGCCGCGTCGGGGGTCAACAAATCGAGCGAAGGCAGCGCAGTCGTTCCCAGCGGCCTGGGTTTGGGCGCTCCCCTGGTCGTCGGCCTGGAAGCGGGCGGAGTTTGCGCGGCAGCAGGGTCCGTAATGGGCATCGCCGCAGGCGCGGCGCTCGCTTTGGGCGCAGAAACGCGACGAGGCGCGGGTTTGGGCGCGGGCGACGCCACATTCGGCGCCGCCACATTCGGCGCCGCCCCGTTGGGCGCAACCGGGCGGCGCGCAGGCGGCTGGGGCGGGCGGGTTTGCTGAACCTCAAGCCAGTTCCGTAGCGGCAGGGCAATTTGTGCCCAGAGCCAGCGAATGCGCCAGCCCACACCGCGCAACGAGGTTCCCGTGGCGAGGCAAAGGCTGGACAGAACGATTGCAGAGATGAAAATAATAGCAACGGTGCGCCCGAATAGCGGCACCAGTATTTGCGAGATCGTCCAGCCGATGTGCCCCCCATACTGGCCGGCCTGGGCCAGAGTCAGCGGGTCGCCGGGAGCCAACACGTGCAACAGCCCCAACCCGGCGAAAAAGAGCACTTCCAGCCAGACAATCGCCCGCCAGGGAGGGGTGAATTTGCCCTGCAACGAATCGCGCAGCAAGAGCAGGATACCGCACACGATCATCAGCAGAGCAACTGGATAGGCGCCGACGCCAAACACCTGCCGCAAAAAGAGGGACCACGCCTCGCTCAGCTTGCCCTGTGTCTGCGAAACCAGAGCGACGCCGGTCACGATGCCAACGGCAAGCAAAACGAGTCCAGCCACTTCCGGCTGCAACAGCGTTTTGAGGATGTCCTCAAAAGACTGGGGCTGCGCCGCAGGGGCCGAACTCTTGGTTTTGCGTTTGGAAGAAGCGCGTTTTGTCATAGATAAATCATATCCGGTCCAAGGCTCAACGTCAAGCAGGGGCTTGTTGCCGTCACCCAAAAAGAGCGGAATACAGTGGCGTTTCGTAATAGCTGAAACGCCACTGTTATGATGTCACGTATGGGGAAATGCGTCAAACTTGACAGATATTGGCTAGTACAAAAGGTCCGCGTTCGCGTTCCAGTTGTTTTCTAGCGGAGCATCCTGCGAGTCTGACGGCATGGGGTTTTCCTCAGTATCTACATGGATGCCGAGACCCAGCCGATGGTTGGCGCTGTCGATACGCAGCACGCGAACGCGCACGTGTTGCCCTGGTTGCACCAGATCGGTCAGGTGCATCAGTCTGGCATCGGGGAACTCGGAAATGTGTATCAGCCCCTCCAATCCCTCTTCGATGCGGGCAAACGCCCCAAAGTCCACCACATTGGTAATAACGGCGTCGATCACCTGGCCCACGTGGTATTTCTTGTCCACGATGGTCCAGGGGTCGGGGTGCAGCCGCTTCAGGCTGAGGGCGATTCGCTGGCCGCTCTTGTCCACGCTGATCACATAGACGCGCACCGGCTGGCCCACTTCAAGCAACTCGCGAGGGTGATTGACCCGGCCCCAGGATAGCTCGGAAATGTGGATCAACCCATCCACTCCGCCCAGATCCACAAAAGCGCCAAACTCGCACAGGTTGCTCACCTGGCCCTCGCGAATCTCTCCGGCCTTGATCTCGCTCAGCACCCGCTCTCCATCCCTCGGCCCCCAGATAGTGGCGCGCTCTGAAAAGACCAGGCGGTTGCGGCTGCGATCCAGCTCGATCACCTTTAACTGTAGCTCTTCGCCAACCCAGCGGGCCAGCTCCTCGTCGCGGCTCTCGCTGTCCTCAACCAGCGGCACCTCTTTGAGCTGAGACGCGGGGACAAACCCCTGCAACTTGTCCCACCTCACCAGCAGGCCGCCCCGGTTCCAGCCTGTAACAATCCCGCGAACAACCTGTCCATTGCCCAGGATGTTGGCAGCCTTTTCCCAGGCCGCGTCTGCTTCGGAAAAAGTAAGCGACGACATATAGGGTTGCCCTGAGGGGACATCCGTCTCCAAGTTGTTTGAACCCTGCTCGTACTGCGACGACCCAAGTGTTATGTGTGTATAGCGGCGGCCTGCTACCTCCAGAAAGTGTGTTAGGGACTCCAGACTAGGTCCACCTCTAAACATCCTCTTTCCTCTCCCAATATGAGACACTATCCAACATAAAGCGCAACCCGGCCAAGTGGGTTATGCCTGGTTATGGCCTCCTTTCTTTGGGGTATGACGCCCAAGTCGTCCAACAATGAGATAACCTTGTTTCTGCGAGACTGCAACACGGTGGGCCAATGTGCCCTCGCACAGAATCCACGTTTCAATCAATGCTCGGCTGCAAAACAAACGGTCACCTGGCCAAGGCCGCAAAACGATAAACGAGATCAGGCATCTATTTCGACGCAACCTATCAACTGTAACTGTACGGGAATCATCCAGGATAGGAGAGGCTACGAGGTAGCGCGATCAGTTTTTGCCACACCCTGTTCTTCCGCACCGATATAACCCTCAACTACCCGTCATGGTTTCGGAGAGCTACAACCTGGCAGTTGGCGGGGATGATTGTGTGGTTAGAAACGGCTGCCATCCCTTTAGAAGGGCCACCCTGCCATGCCCCCATTCTATAGCCTATGCTATAGGAAAATCAAGTGCAAGCGCAAGGTTGTTGGCAACAATTGTGAGGAAGAGGCGAGAGAGTATACGAGGGCGAGAGAGGGGGCCTGCGTAGGCGCGCCTGGCGCGTTCTGCTCCATACGATCAACGCGCGCGGCCAAAAGCGGACGGAAACCGCGCCTATGGGCCTATTTCGTGGCTTTCGAAGTTTGTATATTCCGTGTTCAATCCTCCTCTGCGTCGGCATCTTGAACAGCATTCCCCTGCCCCAGCGTCAGGCCGCGCCCGTGTACGGTGAGGATATACTTCCACGGCTTGCCACCGGGTTCCACGCGCTTGCGTAAACGGCTGGTCAATTGCGCGATGCGCTGGTCATCCACCTGGTCAATATACTCCTCAGACCATACCGCCTGGATGATCATATAGGGGGTGCAGATTGTGCCCGCATTCTGGTACAACAGCTTTAGAAGCTGGTATTGACGGTCCGGCAGGGGCGGGTCGAGCAGTTCCCCGTCCAGATAGACTTGGCCGGACTCTTCATCCACCCACAGCCCTTGGGAGGGGGGCTGGGCGGGCGGGCGGGGCGCAGCCTCTCCCGGCGCGGCGGGCGCGCCATCTTGCCGCGCAATCAACTCGGCCAACACCTGGGAAGCAACCTGTCCATCGCGCACGTGGCCCCGGCGCTCCAGCCGCCAGATCACCTGCGAATCCGCAGCTTCCCCCGCGACCAGCGCGCAGAGCGCCTGCTTTTCGTCCGGGGCAAGATAACGCTCCCACATCGCCTTGAAATACGGCCCGGCTTCCTCGATGAAACGCCGCTGCGCTATCTCGTGGGCTTGCTGATCCCATTGGCCGCGCTCCACCCAGGTCTCGAAATAATGCCAGCAGGCCATCTGCACCAGGTAGGGGTAATGCCCGGCCAGCCGCTCGATGGAATCTTGCAAATCAACGAGGGGCACGCCGCTACTGGCCGACGTCTTACACAGGAACTCGGCCATCTCCTCCGGGGCAAACGGCCCCAACTCGACCCCTTTGAAAATGTTCGGGAAGGGGGAGGTGGCGATCTCGATGGGGCAGCATTCCGACAGGCGATTGCACGTAGCCACCACAAAGCTCAGGTTATAGCCGATATTCAGGCCGCGCAGGAACATGAAAAAGCGCGGGGGGAAATCAGCGCAAGACGAGATTCCCTCAAATTCGTCCATGAGCAGCACCAGGCGGCGCGGGGCCAACGCCTCTAAGAAGGCGCGTACGCCCTGCTCAGACGCGGCCTGATCTGGCGGGATGGCGGGCAGGCCGGGATAGCGCGCCCTGGTTTGGGCGAGCAGGTCATGAAAAAAGCCCTCCGGCGACTGGGGGACCGTCTCGGCGTCCAGGTAGACGTACAGCAATTCCTCCTGGCTATCGGGGATATACTGCTGTTGTACATGGGAGTGCAGCAGGTGCAGCAGCAGCGACGTCTTGCCGCTTCGCCTTTCGCCAATGATGTTCACGCTTTCCCGCTTGTGGATGCGCTCGAAAATATGCCGCAATTCGCGCGCGCGTCCATAGAAATCAGCCGCTTCGCGGATCGGGCCAGAAAAGCGATAAGGGTTTGACGGCATACTAGGATAACTCACAGTGGTTGCTCCTGGCTCAATCTCAGCAGAATCTCGTTTTGGCGTAGCCACATACGCACCAGGCCCATGCGGAAAGCGTAATACAACTGTTGCCCCATGCGCCGCTCGGCCACTAGCTCCCGCTCCTGAAGGCCCTGCAAGGCGCGCATCAGTTGGCTCTTGGGGAGGCTCAGGTGTCGCCGCTCCAACATGGCGGCAATATCCTCCAACGGGACGAACACCCGCACCTCGTCGGTGATGGCGGCCAGCGCCGCCAGCGCGGCCCGCTCGGCGCCATTCAAAAAGTGATAGATGTTCCCCTCAATGTTGCCGGTGGTATCCCGCACCACCTCCCGCAGCACGTAATCCAGGTCGCCCGGCTCCAGGTAATTCTTGCGTTCCACCCGCGCCAACTGCACCAGATCATCGCAGATATACTGGATAAAGTAGGGATGGCAGGCCGTCACCTCGCAAATGCGATGGATCACCAGCGGGTGAAAAGTGAGCAGCCCCTCCACCGGTCTGGTAATCAACTCGGTGGCCTCCCCCGGACTCAGGTAGCTGATCCGGTACACCTTGGCCGTGTTGAACAGCGTAGAGCGCAGTTCTTGCTGCAAGCGGCGCATCTCTACCGCGCCGGTAAACAAAAAGGTGAGCCGGTTGGTGCGCTGGATGATCCCGCGAATGAAATCCAGAATGCTCGCGTCCAGCACCCCATCGCGGATTTGGGCCAGCAATACGCCAAACTCGTCCATCATCACCACAAGGCGCTGGTCGCCCAGGCGGCTGTTCAGCAGGTCGCACAGTCCCAAGAACGCCTGATAGGGATTTTCGTCATATGCTTGCCAGTCTGGCCCCTCCAGCGCCAGGCCAGCGCGGGCGAGCCGGGCCAGGATGGCCTGCGCCAACTCCCAGAACAGCTCTGATAGGGTATGGATATAGCTATAAAGCTGCAAATCGAACAATAGCGGTAAATATTGGGGTGTCGGTGGCTTTTGGTCAAGCTGGTAGAGCAGCGACGTCTTGCCCATCCTCCGCTCGCCATATAGCACCAGCGCGTTTTGTTGCTTGCCCTGAATGCTCTCCCGCACCCAATCGAACACATCCTGCCGCCCAAAGAACATCTCGGGCGTTTTAACGGGCGTGCCAGCAATATAGGGGCTGCTCTCGATGGGCTGGTATGCGTCCGCAACCTCGACGAACGCCAACTGGCAACTGAACCGATGGATTGCCCCCTTGCGCTCTTCGTCGTCGTAGCGGGCCTCGAACAGCACTTCGGCCCGGTCTGTCCCGTTGGGAGCAATGTTCACTTCTAGATGGCGCTCTTCGCCCACGCCCAGCGGGTCCAGTTCGCGCTCTTCGCCGCCCAACACCTGCACGCCAGACAGCGCCCCTGGCCGCACGGCAACCGAGAGGTTGCGGGCGGGGCTGTCGCCCTCGTTGAAAAGCTGAAAGACGGCGGTGGCGATACGCTGCGAATCGCGCAGGGGCAGGGTGGGCGTCAGGAGTTCGATGAACAGGGAAGCCTGCCCGCGCAATTGGTCCAGCGCGTGGGTCAGCGCCGCCCGCCACCGGCACACCACCTCGCCCAGCAACGCACGCTCAAAGGGGAGGCAGGTCTGCATACGCTGCTCCAGACCTTGCAGGCGCTCCAGGCACGCGAGCAGCGCCTCGCGCTGACTGTCGCGGCGCGACATCTTGCGGCAGAACTGGATTCCGGCAATGATGTCGGCCAGCCCCCAGAGAATATCCTTCACCTGTGGCCGCAGCCATTCCTCGTGACCGGCCAGCCAGTTCAGGTGGCTATCGCTTTGAGCAATCGCGTCCATGTCCGTGGCTGCTGCCAGGGCCTGGGCAGAGCGGAGGGAATAGTGTAGTTCCGCGCCATGCTTCCACCAGCCCAACCTGAGGGTCAAGGTAAGCAGTTCGCCCGCATCCAGCCGCTCGTCGCGCAGTCTGGCATACGTAGCGGCCAGCGCCAGCAGCCGCCCCCCGTCTGCTGAGGCACGCGCACCAATCTTTTCCAGGGCATCCCACGCGGCCTGGCGCAAATCGGCGCCCGCGTCTGGCGCGTGCAACTGGCGGATCAACGGCTCTACCGCCAACTCGCCGAACCCGGTCAACGCGTCTACCGCCGTCTCGCGCAAAGAGGGGTCACGCAACGCCGCCAGCAGAGAGGGCACGGCCTGGGCATCTCTCAACAGGCCGAGACTGGTCAAAGCCGCCCGCCGCAGCGTCACCTCGCCGCCATTTTCCAGCAGGCTCACCAAAGGCTGTAGGGCCTCGGGCTGGGCCAGCTCTCCCAAAGAGCGAATCGCGCTCAGGCTGGTATCCGGGTCGCCACCCTGCGTGGCAGCCTGCGCCAGCAACCGCACGCTGCGGCTATCCCCCATGCGCTTGAGAACCGCCAGCGCCCGCTTGCGTACGTCTGCCCGCGCATCATGCAGCAGCACGCGCACCAGCGGCTCCACGGCGGGCACGCCGATCTGTTCCAGCGCGCAGACGGCCACCTCACGCATGTTGGAATCATCCGCCAGCGCATCCACCAACAGCTCCACCGCCGGGCTGCCAATTCTCGCCAGGGCCATCACCAGCGTTGCGCCGGTATGGACATCGTGGCCTTCCAGAGCGGCCAACAATGCGGGCACTGCCGCCGCGCCCAGGCAAGCGATGGCCTGCAAGTAACCCTCCAGGTCGTCGGCGTTCGCGTGCAACAGGGCCTCGACCAACGTGACGAGCGCGCGTTCGTCGCCCAACTGGCCCACCACACGCGCCAGCCGAAAACGCTGCGCCGGTTCCAGCCGGGGGTCGTTCATCAAGGCGATCAGTTCAGCCAGACCAGCGCGCCCAATCTCGGATAGCGCCTCTTCGGCCAAATCGGTGACGGCCCGGTGCGTCGGCTGGCCGTCGCCCTGGCCGAGCAGCGGCACCAATTGCTGCATCACGACAGGGAGCAAGCCGGGCACTCGTCCCAACTCGGCTAAAGCCTGCACAGCGCCCCTGGACACACCATCAAACTGGCTGTGCAGCGCGCGCGTCAACACCCGCGCCGCCTGCGGGGAAGGAATGCGCCCCAGCGCCCAGACCGCCTGTTGCCGGACGTCCATCTGCAGGTCGGTGAGCGCCGCATCCAGCGCGGGAATAGCCCACTCGCGCTGCAATCTACCCAGCGTCAACGCTGCCAGGCGGCGCGTCTCTGCCTGCTCATCGAGCAGCAGCAGGTTCAAATATTCTTGCACCTGCTTACCAGCCATCCCCGCCAGCGCCCGCAGCGCCGGCTGCCAGCACGCCGAGGATTCCTGCTTGAGCAGCGTTATCAGCTTTTGGCTGATATCTTGCCGCAAGGCCGGATCACAGGCCTGCGCCTCGGCCAGGCAATCGGCCAGCAAGAACCATTTGTCCGGCTCTTGCCTTGCTCGCGCCGCCAATTCGCGCACAAACGCCGTCGCGTCGGGGAGCAGACCGGCGGTGAACACAATGACCTCTCGCCATTGGTGAGCGTCGGCCAACGGGATCAGCGTATCCGCCTGCCCCTGAGCAACGATCCACGAGGCGGCAAGGTAGCTTTGCAGGCCGGGCATGGCAAAGGCATACGCATCCCCCGACGCGCAAGGCTGCAACAGGCCCGCCTGCCAGATCAGTTCGTCGCCCAGGGAGACGAGCGCGTGGAGGTCGGCGTTGGGGCATTGCTCCCTGGCGAGGCGAATGATCTCGTCATAGTCGGTATGGTCGCGTTCCTGAGCCTGCATCTGATAGGCGATCCGTTGCAACAGCCGCACCGCGTCACATTGGCCGCTTTGCCCTCCGTCGTTGAGCGCTCCGTCCCTGTAGAGCAGGGCCTTGACGCAAGCGTCAAACAGCGGCGGGACGGTGACGGTCTGCACCATCTGGTGCTGCAAGGCATGACACATGCTCGCGTTCAACAGAGGAATTTCGGCCAGCCGCGCCAGCCCCTCGTGGCGCTCGCACGCGGCCAGCAGCCCCACCGATTCCGGCGAAACGCGCCCCAGATTGTATCGGATAAACTCGGGCAACTGGGCGGCGTCAATCCCCTGCAACCGATAGGCCCCAAAGCCGGGCAGATCGGGCAGGGGCCGTATGGGGCGCAGAGTGATGACCCAGATATTCTGCGGATAGGCGGCGGCCAGGCGGGCGACTTGGGCGCGTTGGGCCGACGTATGAAGCTGGTCCAGGTTGTCCAGCAGCAGCAAGCACTGTCCGGCCTCCAGCCGACGCCGCAAAAAGGCCGCGGACGCGGGGAATCCGTGGGCCGCCAGCGTAGACAGCAGCGCCTCCTCCAGATCAACGCCACTGCCCGCCCACGCGCCGAGGTCGAGCAGCAGGGGCATTAGCTCATCCATCGCCTGCCCGAACAGGCGGAACGTGAGGTGCTGCACAAAAGTCGCGTCCTGATGTCGGGTAAAATACCAGGCGAGGTAGCGCAGCAGAGTGCTTTTGCCTGCGCCCGCCACGCCCAGCACGAGCAGGCGCGGCGATTTGGTCAGCGCATGCTGCACCGTATTGGGCGGCTCTTGCCCATCTGCGGGGCGGAGAAGCAGCGGCGCGCATCCCTCTTCCAGCGTCGTGCGCGGCAAATCCGCAAAGCGAGGCAGCGCAGAAGCATACAGAGCCATGCGCTGGCGATAGACCGCATAGTAGCGAGCGGGCAAATAGGAAGCCAGGACAGGCGCAGTCTTGGACTGCAAGTGTTGAGTTAGCCTGCCAAGCAGACGCCGTGGCAGACCGGGCATCGGTGGCTTGTCCATCTCGTTCCTTGGTAGATAGCAACCTGGGACATATTATACCATCTGCGCGATATAACGCAACGTGGGCGTCAGGAGTTTGTCAGGTTTTTGATAGGATTCTGTAGGCGCGCCGCTCTATTCCTCCCGTTCCATCCGCGCATTGTAGACCCGCAGCGCGAGGAACAGGAGCAACCCTCCCACCGCGCCGACGATAGCGGCGATGAGCAAAATGCCGCCGGGCGCGATGGTGGTATAGGTGGCAACCTGGCCGGAAGTCAGCAGCAGCGTTACCACGGCCATCAGCAGGCCGGTAATCACGCCCCACCAGCGGCCCGCCACCAGGCTGGCCGTCAAGCCGCCCAGCATAAACGCCCCCAGGATGATGTCCAGCACAATGCTCGTCGCGGTAAACAGGAATATCCTGTTCTCTATGCCCAACAACAACACGAACGCCGCCGTGAGGAACAACGCCAACGTATTTTGCAGCGCCCCCACCAGAGCGAAAATCAACGCAACCATCTCTCCCCCTTTCACAACACACCCAGCCATGCCTGGAAAGGCATCCCCAGGCCGGGAGAAACCGAAACCCGCTTGGAAGTTCGGAAATAGTTCGGCAACATCCATTAGGATGGGCGGTTGAAACCGCGGCAACCGTTGCGAAGCCCACCTTCGTGGGCTGATTTG
The DNA here is from genome assembly GCA_012515695.1 of Chloroflexota bacterium. GTDB lineage: Bacteria > Chloroflexota > Anaerolineae > UBA1429 > UBA1429 > JAAYXX01. Next base: position 1,647 of record JAAYXX010000137.1, on the reverse strand, counting down.
CAGTCGCCGAAGGGCGACTTGGCAGAGGTTGCCGCGGTTTCAACCGCCTATGATATGAGGTGACCAGATGAATAGTTAACCTTCCTCAGCGGGTTAACTGCGTTTCATCGAATTTTTTTCCGCCTACATAGCTCGCCGGGGCGGGAGGAATGATTCAGGGGAACAGACGGGGCCGCGCAACGAGCCGCCAGCATGAGATCAAGCCGCTCACGGCGGTATTATCTTTTGTGGCAATGCGCCTGTCAAGGGTCGTTCCAACCCAACGCGCGCATGCCGAGTCGTTCGCAGGCCAATCAGTTTGTGCTACAATACGACGGCCTTGTGCTGGCAACGCCGCCACATCCCACCCCGCCCACTCGTTAGGCACGCCTGAAGGAGTCCCTGCTTGTGATTCACACCCTGGAAGAACTGGCAATAAACGCTTGGCCCGCCCTCCAAACGCTGCTGTGCGATGGTTGGGTGTTGCGCCTGGCGAATGGCTACACCAAACGCGCCAACTCGGTTCACCCCCTGGGCGCGCCCCGGCAACCGCTGGAAACCCAGATCGCGACCTGTGAAGCCATCTATCGGGCGCGAGGGCAACGAGCCGTGTTCAAGCTGACTCCCGCCAGCCGCCCCGCCGAGCTAGACGCGGCCCTGGCCGCGCGCGGCTATCGGCTGGACTCGCCCACCAGCGTGCAGACGGTGGCACTGGAGCATTGCGCTGCTTCCGCTGCTCCCCACGTGCGATGGGAAAACCACCCCTCGCCAGAGTGGCAGGCGGCCTTTTGCTCCCTGAGCCGGGTGGAGGCGCGCCACCAGCAGACGTTGGGCCATATGCTGGCGAACCTGGTGCCCGCCGCCTGTTTTGCCTCCTTGCGCGCCGGGGATGAGGTCATCGCCTGCGGCATGGCGGTGAGCGAGCGAGGGTTCGTGGGGCTGTTTGACATCGTGGTGGCGGAAGAGCAACGCCGCCAGGGCTATGGGCGGCAATTGGTGACAAGCCTGCTGGCCTGGGGCCGAGAGCAGGGCGCGCACACGGCCTACCTGCAGGTTATGCTGAACAATCCCCCGGCGCTGCGACTATACGCCGGGTTGGGGTTCGCCGAGGTCTACCGCTATTGGTACCGCATCCAGGAATAGCAGAGAGGGAGATCGTGGTCGGCAAGTTCTACGTCAAGAGCAATGGTTCGTCCATCCGCCTGGTTGACGCCCAAGACATTGACGGCAGCCTGCAGTGGTACGATTTTGACCCAGACACTGGCGAGCCGATGGGGTCAAACACTTGCTCGCGGGAAGCTCTGGCCCGCTAGGCTGGCCGAGAAGCCACACCCGAAGAGGCCAGCAGGATGCAAGTTGGCAAGGCCAAGGAAAGCAAAGTCGCCAAGGTCAGATTGCTGATCGAGATGATATTGCAAAGCATTCCCGATGAGCAGCTTCTTGCAGAGGTTCGCCGACGGAGGCTATCCCTGAGCTAGATCGTGCAGGTCAACACACTGTAGCCGCGGTTCCCCGCCTTCGCTAGTCCGCCGGGTGTTTCCGCGGTTACTTGGGCATGCCTTTCGCGGTTCGCCTTTGGTTTCCATGTGTTCTGTGGTTCACTCTCCCCGGCAGCAACCCTGCGCTAGGGATAGCGCAGCACGGGTCTTCTCGCAGTTCACTCTCTCT
>JAAYXX010000136.1 GCA_012515695.1 Chloroflexota bacterium | reverse complement strand
TTATGTTAGAACTCATAAGCCAAGGTGCTGCAAGCATCGGCAAGGGGCGCTGGCAGTTTGGGGTATTACGAGGCAAACCGTAACAGGAGCAGCATAGCCAAGACCAGGCGCACGAACCGAACGCCGCCGTGCGCCTTTTGCATTTCTACTCTACAGGGCGACGCCAGAAGCAGATCATGTCTTCCAGGCGCGGGATGATCTGCACCAACTCCCATCCTTCGCGCCCCCGCTGGTTCAGAATATCCACCATCGCCTGTACCTGAGGGTTGGGCGTATCATCAAAGAAGCATTTCGCGCCCGAGTCACAGTATAGAATGCGCGGCGTTGGCTCGCCCGACTCGCCCTTGCGGGCAGCCAGAATATCCCCCAGCGTATGCACCGTGATCGCGTGTTCCCAATATTTCATGGTCGTTACTCACCTCGGGTCGGCCAATGATGTTGTTATATTTACATAATAACATTACACTCGTGGACGCAGTTTCCGTCGACTTGCTCTCCATTCGCGGTATAGAAAGCGTGCCTACGAGACGACATATTCCCTGTCCAGAACACAAACGGCAACACGCTAGACTACCAGCGTGTTGCCGCCCAATTCAAGCAAATGCGCGCCGTCAGGCGTTTACTACGATCTCTTGGCTGCTCTCCCACAACCCGTGGATATTGCAGAGCGCCAGCGCGTACAGCGTGCCGGACGTATTGAGCTTGAGCGCGGTGACGACGCTGGGTTCGGTATACGCGGGGCCTTGATTGGCGCCAGCGGTGGACTCGCCATGCGCCGAGAACTCGAAATGGCCCAACTGATGGGGGAACTTGGCCCCCTGCGGGTGAAAATAGAGGGAAATCCAACTGATATGATGTTCCGTGGTATTGGGATGAGCGATCTCTTGGCCGATGTTGACCTTGACCTCAAAGAGATCGCCGGCGGATACCTGCGCGGGGGCTTGAATGACAGGTGCGTGTTTTTCCTTCTTCCAATCCGCCTGCTGCAAATGCTCACCTAGAGTAGCCATTCTGCTATGCTCCTTTTGCTGTCGAATGATTCTGCGGTTTCCTGCGTGGTGAGATCTGCGATGATTAAGGTGCGATGCTTAGACGATTATACCATAGGCTAGCTCTCCCTTCAAGTGGCATTCGCCATAGACCCTCCCCCGGACAACCTCAGCGGCCAGCCGAGGGAGGGACCGCCGCCTACAACAGGGCCTCTAGCACGATTGGATCCACCACGGGCGGGCGACAGGTGGACTCGATGCAGACATAGGCTGTGGCTTGACCCCTGACTTGAGGCCGGTTTTGCGACAGGGGCACAGACCGCCCATCTCCATCGGGGGTGCTCATCGCCAAGACTTGATGCGGGCGAAAGCCCTTGCGGCAGACGTCCAGCAGAGCGCGAGTCTGTTCGTGCGCGGGGTCTCCCACGATGGCGATCTCTCTGGTCGGCGACATGGCATATACCAGGGCAGACAGCCATTGGGAAAAGCCGAGGGGATACTGCCGCATCAAGGGCTGCATACGCTGCAAGAGCGAGGTGGCAAGGTTGCTATACTCCTGGTTCATCGCCAGGTCGCCCAACTCGAGCAGCACTGTGACAGCCATCGCGTTGCCCGATGGGGTGGCCGTGTCCTGAATCTCGCGGGGACGGGTGATCAACTTTTCGTGATAGTCGCCCGTATCATAGAACCCATCAGCGCCCTGGAAATGCTCCAGCATGGTCT
>JAAYXX010000135.1 GCA_012515695.1 Chloroflexota bacterium | reverse complement strand
GGCAACGGTTGCGAAGCCGCCCTTCGGCGGCTGGCTCCCTAGCCTGCGAAGGCAGGCTTTGCAGATGTTGGTGCAGTTTCAACTGCCTACGAGATGGCACGGCGGGTTACCGCAGTAAATAGTCAAGCTCCATCAACCACCGGGTGACATGGGGGTATCCGTTGTCAAACCTCAACAGATATGTTACATTGGACAACGATGTGCGCGAGGGGGGCGGGGGGAAAATGCAAAGGCTATGGACTGTTTGAAAGGCTGGAGGAGAAATGACCTGGACGCCAGAGGCCGATGAACTGGAGCGCGCTCTACGCGCTCGTCGGGCGCCCACGCTCTTTGCGCCGGACATTGCAAAAGAGTTTGTGCTGCCCGCATACGATGGGTATTCGTTGGCTAACGTCGGCCCGACGGTGGGCACGATATTGGAGGCATCTGCTCCCTATTCATCGCCGCCCCTGGCCTCGCAATACTGGCAGGGGTTGAGCGATGGTGTGCAACGGGTGATCGTGGTGGTGTTGGACGCGCTGGGGTATTTGCAGTTGGGCCAGATTATCGAAGAGCAGCCGGACTCGATTTGGGCCAGACTGGCGCGGCGCGGGATTCTGCTGCCCATGACCTCTATTTCCCCTTCCACCACGACCACGGCGTTGGCCTCGTTGACCACGGGCGCAACGCCCCTGGCTCATGGGATGCTGGGGTATGAGCTGTGGCTGCGCGAATATGGCGTGTTGGTGGAAATGCTCAGTGTGCGCCCCGTGTTCGGCGCGGTCGAGTCGCTGATGGAATGGGGCTTTTTGCCAGAGGCGTTTCTGGCCCGCCCCAGCCTGGGCGAGTTGTGGGCACAGGCTGGCGTTCGCTCCACTGCGTTCGTGCCGACGAAATATACCCGCAGCACCCTCTCGCGTACCTGCTACCGGGGGTTTAGCCAGGTGCGGGGGTATACGGATGTGGCCGATATGTGGCAAGAAGCCTGTCACGCCCTGGCCGAAGAGGTTGGCGAGCGGAACGTTTACTTTATTTACTGGGCGGGCATTGACAGCGCCATCCATCGGCATGGCACGAGCGGGGGCTTTTGGCAGGCCGAGCTGGATTCGGTGGCCCACGCGTTTGAGGATCAATTCCTAGATTTCTGCGCCGAGCACCCCAAACCAGGCACATTGCTGGTCGTGTTGGCTGACCACGGCTTTGTGGATTCGCCGATAGAGGCGGCCCACGATGTGGATGCGGACCGCGTTTTCCGCCGCCGGATGCTGATTCCGTTTAGCGGCGAGTCGCGGGCCGCCTATTTGCACGCCCTGGATGCAGGCAGCGAGCGCACGCTGCAAGAGGTGCGCGAGACGCTAGGCCCCGACTATGTCGTGCATTACTCGCAAGACGTGATTGACGCCGGGCTGTTCGGCACGGGCGAACCCGCCCCAGAATCGCGGGCGCGGGTGGGCCATTTGTACGTGGCGGCCCGTGGCCTGCACTATCTGGACCGCCAGAACAAACGCTTCAAAATTCGTGGCCGACACGGCGGGCTGTCGCCAGAGGAAATGCTGATTCCCTGGCTCGCCGTCCGGCTGGATAGGTGAGCGCCCTCCAGGGTGCCGCAGATCTCGATGCGCCATCATCATACAGGAGAAAGCCATGAGCCACATTGTACGCCTGGGGATTACATCGGTGTGCAGTCCGTTGGAGGTAGGGGCAGATCAGGCCCCGCAATTGCTCAGGGAATTGCAGGCCGCGTTCACCGGCGCGGGTTTTGCCGGGCTAGAGCTGGTTATCCCGCCCACGCCCGTGCAGGACGCTGCCAGTGCCGTCGAGGCGGGCCGCTATTTTCAGGATCGGCGGGTACATGCCGTGTGCGCGGTGGCGGCGTCGTGGTTCGAGGATTACCTGCTGTTGGACCTGCTCGAAGAATGCCCCGTGCCAGTGATTGCCTGGTCGCGGCCTGGCATGGAGACCGGCTCGCTGTGTGGTATGCAGCAGTTGGGCTTTATCCTCAAGCAGCTAGGCCATCCCTATTGCTTTTTGTTTGATCGGCTCGACTCGGCAGCCGCCGCCGCCCGCGCCTGGGACTATGCCCGCGCTGCCAGCCTGCGCTATGCCTTGAGGCGGGCGCGGATCGGCTTTCTCGGCCATCGGGTGGAGGGGATGACCGAGACGACGGGGCACGAACTGGCCCTCAAGCGGGTGTTCGGGCCGCGCATCGTGGGCCTGGACACCCGGTTATTCTTGCAGCAGGCCGCCGCTGTTCGCGCCGAGGCGGTGGCTGGCGATTGGGAGCGGCTCAAGGGCGAGGTGGGCCGGGTGACGGCCACGGACGACGCGGGGATAGAATCGTTGCAAGTGTACCGCGCCCTTGAGGAGAACGTTCAGGCCGGGGATCTGTCGGCGGTGGCGGTGGGCTGCTATCCGCATCTGATGGGCAAGGTTTGTCTGGCGGCTTCGTTGCTGGGGGAGGCGGGCGTGCCCGTGGCGTGCGAGGGGGACGTAAACGGCGCGCTGGGCATGTTGATGCTCACGCGGCTAACCGGCCAGCCGACGCACAACACCGATCTGCTCGACCCCATCCCGCAGGAGAACGCTATCGTCTTTTCGCATTGTGGATCGGGCGGGTTCTCGTTGGCCGCAGCCCCCGCGCAGATCACGCTGGGGCCGGTGCGCCTGATGGATTGCGGCCTGTGCTGTCTGTTCACCGCTCGCCCTGGCCCGACAACCCTGGTCAACATCGTGCCGACTATGGGCGGCTATCGCATGGCTGTGCTGTATGGTGACGCGATAGAGACGGACATGGTGTTCCCCGGCAACCCGCTGCGTGTGCGCTTTCGCGAGGATTACCGCGATGTGCTGGCCTGGATTGCGGCGGAAGGGCTGGGCCATCACTGGATGGCGGCCTATGGCGACGAGCGCCGCCCGTTGCGCGACCTGGGCGGCATGGTGGGGTGCGACGTCGTAGAGATGTAGGGCGTCTGCCTCCCTCGCCCCTTGGGAGAGGGGGGCGACCGAAGGTCGGGGGGTGAGGGTCCGAGTCCCCCTCATCCGCCCCTTTCAAGTCGGGGCCAGAGGGGCAGCCGGGAGAGAAAAGCCACAGCTTGGAACCAGGGCCGTGCTTCTTGACAGGCTATCGGCTGCTCTCTACGATAGGTTTGCGCGGATGACAGCAACGCTACGCCTGGTTGTTGCGTAGTAATAAATGAATTGTGTACCGGCTACCGTCTGGATACGACCATCCGGTTGAAATAGTGTGCAGGAGGCAATTACCCATGCCCAACGAAGAACCATTTGAGGCCCATCTTGAGCCGTTGTCTGACAACGAGCAGACAGCCATCATCCCTCTGGAGGCGCTTCCGCCCGCCAAGCAGCAGCAGGTGCGGGAGCTGATGACCAAGATCGACATTCAGGATACGCAGAGCATTATCGCTTTTGGCGTGGAGGCTCAGCGCGAGCTGACGGCTTCTGCCGACCAGATGATCCAGCGGGTACGCAACAAGGACGTGGGGCCGGTGGGCGATACGTTGAGCGACCTGATGCTTCAGGTGCGCGGCTTGGGCGTGGATGAACTGCGGCCTGGCGAAAAGCCAAACTGGTTCAAGAGCGTGATTCTGCGCCGGGTGCATCCCATTGCCAAGTTTGTGCAGCGTTACGAGTCGGTGCAAGATCAAATTGACTCGCTGGTGGTGGTGCTGGAAAGCCACAAAGCCCAGTTGCTGCGCGATGTGGGCATGTTGGACAAGCTGTATGATGCGACGGTGGACTATTTCCACCAACTAGAGCTGTATATCGCGGCGGCCTCGGCCAAACTGCGCGAGATGGACGAGCAGGTGTTGCCCGCACTGCGCGCCAGGGCTGAGGAAACGAGGGATATGCTCGATGCCCAGAACTTGCGCGATGCGACTTCGCGGCGCGACGACCTGGAGCGGCGGCTGCACGACTTGAGGTTGACTCGTCAGGTGACGCTTCAGAGCTTGCCGCAAATCCGGCTGATTCAGGATGTGGACAAGTCGCTGGTGACCAAGATTCAGTCCAGCGTGCTGACCACTATTCCCGTCTGGAAGAGCCAGATTGCGCTGGCGATTACCCTGTGGAACCAGCGCAAGGCCCTGGAAACCCAGCGGGCAGTCACCGATACGACCAACGAGATGCTGGCCCGCAATGCCGAGTTGTTGCGGATGGGTTCCGCCGAGGCGCGCAAAGAGATTGAGCGGGGCATCTTTGACATCGAGACGGTGAAAAAGGTCAATGACGAGCTGATCGCCACCATTCACGAGAGTATCCAGATCGCCGAGGAAGGCCACCGCAAGCGCCTGGAGGCCGAGACGCAGATGGAACAGTTGGAAGGCGATTTGAAGCAGGCGTTGATCAACGCCGAGGACATGCGCGGGCAGCTTCGTTCAGGGCGGCGTTAACGGCTGCATTCACGGTTACGCGCCTGGTAATCACGCGCCGAGCTTTCCAGACCCCCGGAAAGCTCGGCGCGTCATGTTACAAGATATCAGCGAAATCGACGGCGAGATCGTGGTCAACATCTTTCAGGGGCGGTGCCAGCCGCGTTGGGTCTGTCTCCCCACTTTCGATAAATTTTGCTTCATACCAGACTCAAAATAGGGCTTTACTTGTGCACGACAAGTGGCTATAATCCTCTATGGCACTAGATCAGCGAATACCTGTTTATACACACTATTCTGCTTTGTTGTTTCCCGCGCAGTTCTCCGATATGCTCCGTAAGCTCTGATAGTATAGGCATCCCTTGTTTATGAGTCTTAACAAAACAGTTCGGTAACGGCCATTACGATGGGCGGTTGAAACCGCTTACAAGATGGCATGCCGGATTACCCAAGTGTTTTGTTAGCCTTCATGAATCGATCATGGATTGGCAGACAACCAGCGTTTGTATGTGATACGCTTGCCAAAAAGCAACGGGTGCTTTCCTGAATTCGCCTGACATCCGAGGCGCAATGGGCTGATAACCGGGGCCAAGATGGGCATAATCCAATCTGGCGTGCCGCGCGCGCGCCATACGCCAATCTATAGAGCGTTCCTGCTCGACGCGGCCATCGTCTCGCTACTGTTTCTGGGCGTCTATTTCACCCGCGCCATCGCTTCCAGTACCTTCGTGACGTGGGATGAACCGGCCTGGGTCTACCGCTCGGCCAATTTCCTGATGGCCCTGCTGCGGCGCGACCCTGGCGATACATTGCTGACGGGCCACCCCGGCGTGCTGATCATGTGGAGCGGGGCGGCTAGCCTGGCGTGGTCTGCCCTGGTGCACAAGACCGTCTCGACGTCCCAGTTGGCCGCCATTGATGCCCTGCCCGGCCTGGATGTGCACGACCCGGAGGTCATGCGGCAGTTGGGGCTGCTGTTGCCCGCCGCAAAAGGGGGGATCGCCCTTTTGCACGCGCTGGCAATTGTGGGCGTCTATGCCTTGCTGCGACGCTTGCTGGGGCGGCGCTATGCCGTGGCCGGGGCGCTGTTGCTGGCGCTGGACCCGTTCTATCTCGGCCACTCGCGCGTTTTGCACATGGACGCCCTCACGGCGGAGCTAATGCTGCTCTCCCTCCTGAGTATTCTGGTGTATGCCCGCGACGGGACGCGCCGCCATCTACTGCTATCGGGCGGGGTGGCGGCGCTTGCCATCCTGACCAAATCCTACGGCCTGGTGATTGTGCCCCTGGCTGGCCTGGCGCTGATTGCGCCGCTGATTGCGCCCGCGCTGCGACACAAGAGCGCCGCGCCTGCCGATGGCTGCCGGGCAGCGCCCACGCTGCGCGCAGGGGTCGGCTGCTCTGGCGGCTGGCCGGAGATGTGGTGCTGTGGGGCGGCGTGGCCCTGCTGGTGTTTACTCTTCTGAGGCCCGCCATGTGGATAGCGCCTGTGCGGGCGGTGGGCGAGATCATCGGCATGTTGCTCGACTTTAGCCAGTCGCCCGGCTCCACAGATGCGAATTTTTTCCGGAGGCAGGTGATGGCCGACCCTGGCTGGACGTTCTACCCCATCGCCATGCTGTTTCGCAGCAGCCCCCTGATGCTCACCGGTACCCTGCTGGCGCTGGTGGGGATGCTGTCGGCGCTCTGCGCGGCCATACGCGCGCGGCGGACTGGCGGCGAAGCGGCATCCGGCCCGCGAATGCAATGGCTGTGGGTTGCGCTGGCGCTGGCCGCCTATGCGCTGTTCTATCTGGCTGTTATCTCTATCTCCAAGAAAAAGTTTGACCGCTACGCTCTACCGGCGTTGTTGAGCATGAACCTGCTGGCGGCGGTGGGGTGGGTGGCTGCCCTGGAATGGATTGCGCGACAGTCGCGGACGCGGTTGGTGCATACGGCTGTCGGCGGGATCGCGCCGCTGCTGGTCATCGTGCAGGCGGGCGCGTTGCTGGGGCCGCTATACCCGGCGCATTACCTGTCCTACTATAACCCCTGGATGGGGGGCATCCGCCGGGCCGTGGAAACCGTGCCGGTGGGCTGGGGCGAGGGGGTCGAGCCTGTCGTCGAGTATCTCGCTGCTAAACCAGACGCCGACAAGCTGACCGTGGCGACTTGGGCCATCGCAGGGGTGGCCCCCAAGTTTCCGGGGCGCGTGGTCAAGCTGGACGAGCAGCTTTTGCCCTGTGCCGACTATGTGCTGTTGTATATCGGCGACATGCAGATAAACGCGCCTCTGGCCGCCCGCTTTTCCGAGCAAGAACCTGAATTTGTGGCGCAGGTGAACGGCTTTGCATATGCCTGGTTGTATCGCAACGAGCAGCGCGCCTTGTTGGCCGAGGAGGTCGCGGCCCTGGCTGACGCGCAGGCCGCTGTGGTGACCAACATTCCTCTGGCGCTTG
>JAAYXX010000134.1 GCA_012515695.1 Chloroflexota bacterium | reverse complement strand
TCTTCCTCTTCATCCACCGATCGAATGCGGTACAGATCGTCTGGGCTTTCCAGGCGATCCAGGTAGAGGATGCCATCCAGGTGATCCAGTTCGTGCTGGAACGCCTGCGCCAGCAAATCCTGGCCCCGGTAGCGAACGGGCTTGCCGTGTATATCCTGCCCTTTGATGGTCACATCTAAAGCCCGCCTGACCATCCCGCGATACCCGGGGACGGACAAGCAGCCCTCTTCCATCTCTTCCTCTCCGCGCATCTTGACGATTTCGGGGTTCACCAGCACATACTGCTCGGCGGGTTCCACTTCCTTGCCATCGTCGTCATATTCGGCCGGGATTTCGATTACATACACGCGCTGCAAGACGCCGATCTGGGGCGCGGCCAGCCCCACGCCATTCGCGACATGCAGGGTGTCCCAGAGGTCCTGCACCAGCGATTCCAGGGCGGCACCAAAACGCGTGACCTTTTTCGATTTTTGTCTCAGCAGCGGGTTCTCCGCTGTTAGAATAGGTCTTACAGCCATGTCGTCTCCGCCTACTATCCTTGTCAATCATGTATTACTGTTATTATAAGTTCGACCGGTGAACCTGTCAAGATATCGGAGAATGAGACTCTGCTTTCGCTAATTGGCTCTTCTCACTCCTGGCAGTATAATATGCAAGCATATGGGAGGAAAGATGAAACTGGGTGTATCGGTCATTGCGACGGTGCTGAACGAGGGGCAGTCCATCGAGGTGCTCCTGAATTCGCTGGCAGAGCAAACCCGCCCACCAGATGAGGTGGTGCTGGTAGATGGCGGCTCCACAGATGGCACCCTGGAAAAGCTGCGAGCTTTTCGGCAGCCGGGCATAGACATTGTTGTGATCAGCCAACCGGGGGCCAATATTGCCCAAGGGCGCAACACGGCCATCGCGGCGGCTCGCGGCCCACTGATCGCCGTTACCGACGCGGGCGTCCGCCTGGAGCGCGATTGGCTGGCCCAACTCATTGCCCCCTTTGAGGGAGAGCATCCCCCCGATGTGGTCTGTGGATTCTTTGTCCCCGACCCCCGCTCGACTTTTGAGCTGGCCCTGGGCGCGGCCACCTTGCCCCTGCTCCAAGAGATTGACCCGGCCACTTTTTACCCCTCCTCCCGCTCGGTTGCCTTTCGGCGTTCGGCCTGGGAGACGGTAGGCGGATACCCAGAGTGGCTGGACTACTGCGAAGACCTGGTATTCGATTTTGCCCTGCGCGATGCCCGCTACGCTTTTGCTTTCGCGCCTCAAGCGGTGGTACACTTTCGTCCCAGAAAGTCTTTGCGGGCCTTTTTTCTCCAGTATTACCGCTATGCGCGGGGAGACGGCAAGGCCGACTTGTGGCGCTATCGCCATTTGATCCGGTATGCTACCTATCTGGGCGGCCTGCCGCTGCTATTGGGGCTAGCCCTCTCGCATCATCCCTTGTGGTGGCTGGGGGTGCTGGGCGGGTGCGCGGGGCTGCTGCGCACGCCGGTACGCCGGTTGGCTCCCCGGCTGAAGACGCTGCCCTGGCCCAGGCGGATTGCGGCGCTGGCCTGGCTCCCGCTGATCCGCGTGACGGGGGATGTCGCCAAGATGATCGGCTATCCGGTGGGCATCTGGTGGCGCTGGCATCACGCCCCCCGGCGGGTGTGGTCCAAACGACAAATATGAGACGGGGCGGAACCCGGCGAGATTCGTTTCCGTCTTGAACAAGAGAGGGTTGCGGCCCCTCACTCTCGCCACCGTTCTGGGCCGCAGGCGCGACTACCTGTCCGCCTCGGAACCAGTGGCTGAGGGAAAGATAAAGC
>JAAYXX010000133.1 GCA_012515695.1 Chloroflexota bacterium | reverse complement strand
GCGGCTACAGCCTGTATATGAAGGATAACAAGCTGCATTACGCATACAACTATGTGGGCCGCAAGCTATATCATCTTGTCTCCTCCGAGCCGGTGCCAAAGGGCCGCCATCAACTACGCTACGAGTTCGAGATGACGGGCAAGCCGGATATTGCACACGGCAAGGGCGCGCCGGGCATCGGCAGGCTGTACATAGACGACAAGCAGGTCGGGCAGATCGACCTGCCGCTCACCATTCCTATACTGATCAGCCTCGGCGGCGGGCAGGTCTGCGGGGCAGACCCCGGCGACCCGGTAACAGACGACTATCGCCCTCCCTTTAAATTCACCGGTACAATCTACCAGGTAACGATAGACCTGCGTGGGGAGACCATCCGCGACCGAGAAGCCGAGATAAAGGCGGCGATGGTGCGGCAGTAGGTTGATCGCGCGGGGCTGGCATTACGACATAGCCAGCCCCGCGCAGATTCGGGCGATGGAGATAGGGGAACCTACAACAAAGGAGGAGAGCATGAGCCAACCGCAAACAACCGAGCGCCCGGAAAAATGGTGGGTGCTATTGGTCCAGGGCGTCGTGGCAATCGTCATCGGCATCCTGGTGGTAACTATCGCCAGTGTATCAAGTGCCGTTTTGCTTCAGATTATCGGCTGGTATTGGTTGGTGATCGGCATTTTGCGGATTGCCAGCGGAGCGAGCGCCGAGCGCAGGTCCACCTGGAATATCGTGGTGGGCGCCATCGGCGTGCTCGCAGGACTGGCGGCGATTACCTTCCCGCTGTGGCAGGGAATAATTGCGCCGAGCGTGCTGGTGGTAATCCTGGGAATCTATGGCATCCTCGAAGGGTTGTGGACTATTGGGCGGGCAATCAGAAAGAAGCAATGGCCGCTGGGGCTGCTCGGCGCGTTGAGCCTGCTGTTTGGTGTGCTGCTCGTGCTGGCCCCCGTATCGCCCGCCATCCTGTTCGCCCAGATCATCGGCGTGCTGGCGATTATCGGCGGGCTGATTGCAGCGATAGCGGCCTGGATGCGCCGTCCAAAGGGCACTACGGCGTGAGCCAGGTGACGGGCAGAGAAAAGGCGAGTGGCACCCGTGATCGGTAGACTGATTCCCATGGCAGTGGGCATCGCCATCAGCCCGGTTCCCCTCATTGCTGTGATCCTGATGCTCTTTTCCCCACGACCCAAAAGCAACAGTTTGGCCTTCCTGTTGGGTTGGGCGTTGGCGCTGTTCGTCATTGGCGGGCTGGCTCTGTTGCTGGCCAGTACGCAGGATTTGTCCGCTGACACCGGTGAGCCATCGGTGCTGGGATCAATAATCAACCTGGCCCTGGGGCTGTTACTACTCTGGCTGGCCGTGCGGCAATGGCGCAGCCGCCCCCAGGCGGGCAAAGAATCGAAAACGCCTGCCTGGGTGGCTGCCATCAATACCTTCACGCCGATCAAGGCCGTGGGGCTGGGTGCGCTCCTATCTGGCCTGAACCCCAAGAATCTGACCCTCAACCTGTCGGCCATGGCCCTTATCAGCGAGGCGGATATCACAGGCGGCCAAGCGCTCGTCGCGTTGCTGGCATTCGTGCTACTCAGCAGCCTGCTTGTGGCCGTTCCCATCGTCTTTTACCTGGTGGGTGGCGAGAGCGTCAAGCAAACCCTGGAAAAATGGAGAGCCTGGCTGGCAGCCTATGGTAACACGATCATCACCGTGATCCTGGTGCTTCTAGGGGTCAGGATGATCGTCAGCGGGATAGGTGGGCTATTCTAGTGGACGCGTCTAGTGGACGCGGATTAACGCGTTGCGAGAGGAGCAAAGGATGTTAGGGATACGAGAACGGCGCGCGGAGCGCAAGGAAGAACGTCATGGCGCCGAAAACGTACGCTACAAGATGCGCGAAAAGCTAGTGGCTATTGGCGATGACTTTTATATCGAGGACGCGCAGGGCCGAAAGGCTTTCAAGGTGGATGGCAAGGCTCTGCGGATGCGTAACACGCTCATCTTTCGAGACATGCAGGACCAGCCGCTGGTCCAGATTCAGGAAAAGATGTTGCGCGTCAAGGATAGCATGGCGATTGATGACGCGAACGGTCACACCATCGCCACCGTCAAAAAGGCCATGATTGCCCCACTGCGCCAGCGGTTTTCCGTCAAGATTGGGGATGGCCCCGACCTGGACGTACAGGGCAACATCCTGGACCACGAGTATACCATTGGCGAGGGCCGAAATAAGATCGCCGAGGTATCAAAAAAGTGGTTCCGCGTGCGTGATACCTATGGGGTAGAAATCGAGCCGGGACAGAACGACGTGCTCATTTTGGCTGTCACGGCGGCTATTGACCAGATGGCGAGTCCGGAATAGTAGCGCGCTCGTCTTGCAGCCCAGGCGCTGGTCAGTGCGCTTGACACGGCGAACGCGACGGCGGATTTGTTGAATGAAAGGAAAAGGGTATGTGTTGTGTTCTGACGGTATTGGTGTTGGCCGGGCCGCGCCTGGCTATCCTGATCTGGTGGTTGCTTAATCCCTTGCGCTGGCAGGTTACCTTCCCCAATTTCATCGTGCCGCTGCTGGGGTTTATCTTATTGCCATTTACCACCCTGATGTACGTACTGGTCGCCCCCGGCGGGGTGGTCGGCTTTGACTGGGTGTGGCTCGTGCTTGCCCTTCTGCTAGACCTGGGCAGCTACGGCGGCGGCGCGTATGGCAACCGGGAACGCCTGGGCTACAGGTAATAGCAGACATATGCCCAGGCGTAACGGATGCTGCCTCCCGCCTACTCCCCCTGCCTTCTGCAATATTGCAGCGCCTCCGCCAGATGAGGGGCCTCAACGGACGCGCTGCCCGCCAGGTCCGCGATGGTGCGGGCCAGCTTGAGAATGCGCCTCATGGAGAGCCTGAAGGGGGGAGGCATCGGCGGGTTTGCCAGCACGCCTATCCTCTCCCATCTCGATATCTTGCAACATGGCACATCAGGCCTCAAAGAACTCGATCAGCACTGGGGCAAGCGCCTCCGCCGCAACCTCGTGTGTCTGCCCCTCCAGAGTGCGATGCTGTGCATTGGGAATAGCGTCCGCGAGTGCCTTTGCTGTGACATGTAGAAACGGCCACTCGGTTGCGCCGCCGTCCATGATGAGCACAGGCACAGCAATCTTGGCTGCTCGTTCAGTAGGCACTGAGGCATCTTGGCCCATGATGGCGGCATCATAGGCAAGGGTTGGCGCTACCGCTTCGAGCATGGGCCACATGGAATACTGGCGTACCTCTGGAATCTCATCAGCGGGCATCCCTAGCAGCATCATAAAGAGAACTACCGCGTCGCCTCGCCGGTCTGCTGCAAGCAACTCCTCCAGCTTTTTTCTGTACTCCATCCACGCTTGCCGGGCAGCGCTGTCGTCGTTATAAGGCGCTTCATACATTGCAAGCTATTTGACCTTGCCGCCGAGTGCAAGCGTCGCCTCAAAAGCAAGGGCCGCGCCGGAAGAAATACCAAACAGGAACGCCGCTCCCCCCGTCTCATCAATAAGGGCTTCGATGTCCTCAATTTCACGTTCTATTGCATAGGGCTGCGTATCTGTGCTATCCCCCCGTCCCCGGCGATCATAATGAATCACGGTAAAATGCTGCACCATCTGCGGTAATGCAGCCAGTCTCGCGCTCTCAGAGTCCATTGCGCGGTGTTCAAACGCGCCCCCCACAAGGATGAGTGTCGGTCCCTCGCCCAACTGATCATATGCAATACTCGTACCATCCTTTGAAGTCACTGTTCTCATGTGATTTCTCCTAGAAGCGGGCTCTGCTCATCGGCCCGCATCAGTCGGCCTATCCTTGAATACACATGGGAGTATGTCGATAGAGGTGAGAAGAGGTCAGAAGATAAGAGCAAGTGTGATCAAAAAAGATGGATGTGCAAAGAGGAAGTTGGTTAAGGCTTAGAGGTGTACAATGATGCCATCGTAATTACGCCCAGTGTAAACAGATCATAGAGCGAGTCAAGTTTGCAGGGAGGAAGAGCAAGTTGGCGCCATCAGCTTGTTGCAAGAGTCGCCAGCTATCGGAAAGGGCCAATG
>JAAYXX010000132.1 GCA_012515695.1 Chloroflexota bacterium | reverse complement strand
GCCAAACGCCTTCTCCCCCTGGGAGAAAGCGGCATACATGCCGGTGCCCCGGAGGGGCGGATGAGGGTGATCCACTGGCGAGGGGACTCGGCATTTACCTCGCTTTTCGTCCGTGACAATCAAATGTTAGTGCCATTGGCCAGGGATGGCGGCGGTCCAATTAGCGTCACTTCTAAGAGGGAGCGGCTGAGTACAGCCGGGGATGAGGGCGTGGGTGCGGGAGTGGGCTAGAGCGTAGGGCTTGCGCGAGGGCGAAACCATTATGACCTGGTCAACAGAAAGACGAACGCAAAATCTGGACTGGTTCCTCTATCTCCTGGTCATTGGCGTCGTATTGGTATTGCCTCTGGCGGTGCAAATGTCCAACTGGGTGCCGGAGGCGCACCGCCTGCTCTATGCCTCCTGCTGGGCGGGGCTGGCGGGGGCGCTGTTGGGGCGCTCGCGCCTTTCCGGCTGGCTGGCGTGGGTGATCGGCCTGCTGGTGGGCCTGCTATACAGCCTCCAGTTTGCCGGGCGCTTGTTGCCGGGTTTGGGCCTGCTGTTGGACGACGCCAGCGCGGTGTGGGCCATGCTCACCGGCGGCTCGACCAGCGCCCGGTGGCCCTTTGCCTACTCGGTGGGCCACATGATAGCCCAGGGCGATGCCATGATCCGGCATCTGGCCGGTTGGGTGAACGCCATCCAGCAGGATAGCGTCACGCTGAACAATACCCCCCTCTGGCTGGCCGTCTCTCTCGCTATCTGGCTGCTCACGTTTAACGCCGTCTATGAGCTATTCCGGAGCAAGCGCCCATTTATGGCGCTGATTCCCCTGGGCGTCGGGGTGGTCGCCAACGTCTCATTCACCGATCTGGGGATGGTCTATGTGTATCTGTATCTGGCCATAACCCTGGTGGCGCTGGCCTGGGCGAATATGGAGCGCCTGGAAGCCTTCTGGGTCAAAACGGGCCTCGATTTCTCACCGGAACTCAAGCGCGACGTTCTGATCGCTGGAACTGGCCTGACGACGTTAATTGTGGTGGTGGCTCTGCTCATGCCCTATGTGACGTATAAGAAGGCCATCTACTTTTTCTGGAATCGGGTTGGCCCTTCCCTGGAACAGTTCTACGGGCGGCTGGACCGGGCCTTTGCCGGGCGCAACCCCATTCCCGACCCTACGCCCAGCGCCCGCGCGCGGTCTCTCCCCTCGCACGAGGTAAGTGGCGGCCTGCCGCCTGGGGATAATATCCTGTTCATGGTGCAAACCAGTGACCCCGTCCCCCTTCCGGAGGAGCTGGGCATGTGGATGCACGGGATGACGATAGAAGATATGCTGGTCCGCCGCTACTGGCGGCAGCGGGCCTATGATCGGTACACGGGCTGGGGTTGGGACAGCGACGACCGCAATAGTCGCAACGTTGAGCAGGGCGCGCCGTGGGCCGAGATCACCTACCCGCACACCGTTGTGACGCAGACCTTTTCGCTGCTGGATGCGTCGGGCGATCTGGCCTTTGCAGTCAACGAGCCGGTATGGGTGGACGCACACTATCGCGTCCTGATGCGGTCGGGGGATGACCTGGCGGCCTTTGGCGTCAATGACAAGACGTATTCGGTGGTGTCGTATGTGCCCAGCGCGACGGCGACCCAACTCCGCGAGGCAGAGGGCGCATACCCCGATTGGGTGCAGGAGCGATATCTGCAACTGCCGCAGCTTCCCCGGCGCATCCACGATCTCGCGGCGGGGATTGTGGAGCGAGAAGGGGCCACCACGCGCTATGACCAGGCTCGCGCCATCGAGACATATATTCGCGAGTTTGATTATGACCTGGAGATCGAGCCGCCACCCCCCGGCAAGGATGTGGTGGATTATTTCCTGTTCGACGTCAAGCGCGGCTATTGCGACTATTCTGCCACCGCGATGACGGTGATGCTGCGGTCGTTGGGCGTGGCTGCGCGCTATGTGTCGGGCTATGGCCCCGGCGCGTTTGATTTTTCCCGCTCGGCCTGGGTCGTGCGCGAGTTGAACGCCCATGCCTGGGTGGAGGTCTATTTCCCCGGCTATGGCTGGATCGAGTTCGAGCCGACGCCTACCCAGCGAATCTTTTATCGAGCGGATACGACCTGGGATTATGCCAGCAGCGCACCGCAGCCAGAGCAGCGCGTTCGGCGCGAGTTTCGCATTCCCACGTTCTGGCTGTGGGTGGCGGGCGTGTTGATCGTGTTGGCGTTCGTGATCATCTGGCCGCCGCGCTGGTTCGGGCACGCGCCCGACTCGCATCGCGAGGCCATCTGGCAGGTGTATGAGCAGTTGGTGCGCCGGGCGCGCTGGCTGGAGCTAACCCCCTCGGCGGGGCAGACGCCACGGGAGTATATGGCTATCCTGGCGAGGGAAATTGGCGAGCGGGCGACTTTTGCCGAGAGCGCCCCCCGCGACATCGCCCTGATCTCGGAGAGCTATCAACGGGCCAGGTATAGCGACGAGCCGATCACATCGTACGAGAGCTATAACGTGCAGCGAGCATGGCGGCGGCTGCGCCCGGTGTTCAACCGGCTGCTGTTCATGCGCTCGCGCTAGACACGCGCCACAATGGCGCGTTTCCCCGCGTACGCTGTGCGCCCGGTAGCCGCGCCATTCTGGCGCGTGCCTGTCGCGGCTGCTGGCCCGTTACCGTGCTTCTAGCCGCCAACCTTATGCCTCGTCGGCAGATTCGACGTGATTCCGCATCTGTTCAGAAAACCGCTGCCGGGTGATGTGATAGGATAGAGTCGCCAGCCGCGCGGCCAGGTCTTCGCTTTCCAGCAGGACGTGGGGAGGGACGTGCAGCCGTCGCGGGGCAAAGTTCCAGATCACCTCAATGCCCGATTCCACCATCAGATCGGCGATGTCCTGAGCCTGATCCACCGGCACGGTAATAATGCCCATCCGCACGTTGAGCCGCTGCACCAGGTTGCCGAGTTTGCTGAGGGGAAACACCTGCCTGTCGCCAATCGTTGTGCCGATCTTGGCCGGGTCGTTGTCGAACAGGGCGATGATACGCAGGCCATACCGTTCAAAGCCAGGATACGCGGCCAGCGCCCGGCCCAG
>JAAYXX010000131.1 GCA_012515695.1 Chloroflexota bacterium | reverse complement strand
CCGTGGTAAAAGAGCGGGATCAGGCCCACTTCTTCTATCGCGTTCCAGACTTCGAGTCTTGAGAAGCGTGCCATTGTCTATTCTCCTTGTCTTGTTCAGAGTTGTATGCAGGCTGACGATAGATGCGCGCCGCTACCGCGACACGCGTGTTACTACCGCGACACGCGGGTTGTTACCGCGACACGCGGGTTGTTACCGCGACACGCGGCCCGACATATCGCCGCCCATCAGCTTGGTCACTTCGTCCACGGTGACCAGGTTGACATCGCCATAGATGGTGTGCTTCAGGCAAGAAGCTGCCACAGCGAAATTGAGCGCCGACTGCTTGTCGTCGCCATAGGTGAGCAGGCCATAGATCAGGCCGCCCATGAACGAATCGCCGCCGCCCACGCGGTCTACAATGTGGGTGATGTCGAACTGGGGCGCAATGTACACCTTGCCCGCGTCCCACAGGATGCCGGACCAGGTGTTGTGGCTGGCCGAGATGGACCCGCGCAGCGTAATGGCGATGGTCTTGAGGCTGGGGAAGCGCTCCGCCAGTTTTTCACAGACCACGCGGTACTTGTTGGCGTCTACCTCGCCAGAGGTAACGTCCGTATCTGGGGCCTGAATGCCGAACACCTTGTCGGCGTCCTCCTCGTTGCCGATGGCGACGTCGCAATACTGCACCAACTCGGGCATGACCTCCGAGGCCTTTTTGCCCCACTTCCAGAGCTTGTTGCGATAGTTCAGGTCACAGGAGACCGTCAGCCCCATCTCCTTGGCCTTCTTGATGGCTTCCAGGCAGACATCCGCCGCGCCCTTGGAGATAGCGGGGGTAATGCCCGTCCAATGGAACCATCCCGCGTCGGCGAACACCTTTTCCCAGTCCACCATGCCCGGCTCGATGGTCGAGATGGAGGAATGGGCGCGGTCATAGACGACCTTGCTGCCACGGGCCACGGCTCCCATCTCCATAAAGTAGATGCCCAGCCGCTCGCCGCCCCAAATGATCTTGTCCACGCCCACGCCGCACTCGCGCAAAAAGCGCATGCAAGCCTCGCCCAGGTCGTTCTTGGGCAGGCGCGTCACATAGTCCACGGGAATGCCAAAGTTCGCCAGCGATACGGCCACGTTGGCTTCTCCGCCACCATACACCACGTCAAACGAGCGAGCCTGAGAGAACCGCAAAAAGCCAGGGGGAGTAAGGCGCATCATGATCTCGCCAAACGTTACGACTTTTGACATACTGCCACCTCCGTTCGTGGAAATTCTTGTAATTGCTGTAGGGATTGAGGCCCCGGTAACATCCGCAACCTGATAGGGCGACCTTACATTACACCAACTGGCTGCCAACCGTCAACTTGCGCGGGTCGCGCTTTCATGTTAGGATAAATTGATGAGGAGGGCCTTGTGCGGCTCTCCTCGCTGATTCTACATGCTATTGTCCTCTGCTCTCTCTCGTAAAGGAACCCCACACGGACTGAAAGGTGTTTTATACGTGAGAACTCGAACCACGAGGATCAAGGCATCCTCCGAACCGGAACAGACCAGGCCCCGCGTCACGCGGCGCGGCTTTATGCGAACGGCTCTGGGCGTTACGCTGGCTGTCTCTGCGGCTGGCGGCCTGGGGGCGTTGTATGCCCTGAAAATCGAACCCGGCTGGGTGCAGGTCGTCCAGCGGGATGTGCATCTGCCCCGCCTGACCCCGGCGTTCGACGGGTTCACCATTGCCCAACTGAGCGACATCCATCGCGGGCCGTATATGAGCGAGGAATCGCTGCTGCGGGTTGTCGGGATGGTCAATTCGCTGTCCCCCGACCTGGTTGTGCTGACCGGCGACTTTGTGGCCGGGCAGGCCCGCTTTGCCCCCTCGTGCGCGCGTGCCCTGGCCCAGCTTGCCGCGCCACACGGGGTATGGGCCGTCCTGGGCAACCATGACGTATGGTCCGACGCCGGGGCGGTGGCGTATGCGTTGGAGCAGGCCAACGTGCGCGTGCTGCGCGACGCCCGGCACAGCATCGCCTTGGAGGACCAACGGTTGTGGCTGCTGGGGCTGGAGGATATGG
>JAAYXX010000130.1 GCA_012515695.1 Chloroflexota bacterium | reverse complement strand
GATGATTGGGTCAACGCGCTCGACTTTTCGCTGCTGAACAGCAACTACTGGACACAAGGGGACATTCCCGGCTGCCAGCCCACCGTGCCACACTATGCCGCCAGCCTGTCCGCCGATAGCGCCAGCGCCCAAAAGGGCGGCGCCGCTATCGGCGCCGCCGAGGATGGCCCCTCGTTGGCGGGTGCGGTGAGCGTGTATGTATCACCTGCTACGCGAACCGTAGCCGTGGGGCAGACCTTTACCGTGGACGTGTACATCAACACGCAAGGGAACGATGTGGTGAGTGTGGATCTCGAGATGACCTATGATAAAAACTATCTGGAAGGTCGCTCGATCACCCCTGGAGCAACGTTACCGCTTCACATGGCTCCGAACAGTATTGCAAATGGAACCATCGCGTACCACGGCAGCGTCAACCCTGGCTCTCCCGCTGTCAAGGGCACATTCCAGCTATTTCGACTCGAGTTTCGCGCTTTGCAGCACATTTCGTCAACGCTGCTCCAGTTCAACAATAGCCGGTCGGTTGTCGCCGGTCCTAACGGGGTAAGCCATACCCCCGCGTTCCAGAACGGCACCGTCGTCATCCAGCAGGCGTCGCCCACGCCGACGCGCACCCTCACGCCGACGCCCAGCAAGACGCCTATCACAACCCCCGTGCCCGCGCCCACGGCCACCGACGCGCCCCTGCCTGGGGCTACGGAGGTCGTCTTGAAGCAAGGGGTGAATGGCTACACGGGTTTTGAGGACACCTATATCAACAAGTGGGATGTTAACGCCAACTATCACACCGTTGATACTCTCCGCTTGCGAAGCAACGGGGTCGAGCGCATTCTGTTCAGGGCTGATCTCGAAGGGGTAATCCCGGCTGGCGCCGTCATTGACCAGGCCACCCTGACCCTGCATCAGAAATACAGCGGTGCCAACAGCGCGACGGCCAACGTGTACGGCGTCCAGCGAGAGTGGGTGGGGAGCGAAACCACCTGGTTGAACGCCGCTGCCGGGCAACCGTGGGGGGTGGCTGGATGCGATGACCCGGCCAGCGACCGCGCCGCGGACCCTGTCTCACAGCGCTCTGTCTTCCCTACGGCGGGCGGCTATGCCAACTATCCCTTTGATTTCGACGTAACGGCGTTGGTGCAGCAGTGGGTCAACGACCCGGCAAGTAATCACGGGCTGCTGATCACCGGCAGCGCCGGACCGGCGGTCGAGTTCTCTTTTGTCTCGACGGATCAGTTGTCGGACAGCGCGCCCCGGCTGACCATTCGCTATCGAGGGGGGTCGCCCGTCACCCCGACGCAGACGGCTACCCCTTCGGTAACGCCAGAAGGCCCCACGCCCACGCCGACGGCTACGGTTACGGGGCAAGGCAAAATCGAGGGGATCGTGTTCCACGACCTGACGGGTAACGATGTCTACGACCTGGGCGAGCCGGGAGTGGCCGGAGCGGTGGTAGAGCTACGCAACAACAGCAATGTGCTGCTGGCGACGCGCACCACCGACGTCATCGGGCGATACTCCTTTAACAGCCTGGTCGCGGGCAGCTATCGCGTCATGGTTTCGCGTCTGCCGTTGGGCTATGTCCTGGTGGACCCTTCGCCACGCGTGGGGAGCCTGGCGTCTGGCGCTACGTGGACGGTGAACCTGGGCGCGCAGCAGGTGGACAATTATATGCTATCTCTTCCGCTCATCCGACGGAAATAGACTGAACCGATGGCCCCCATCCGGCCATCGACAGGCTCTATACTCCACCATCCAAATGCATCAGGAGGAAGCTATGCGGTTACGTAGACACGCGCTGACCCTTGTAGTGATCGTTGCGATGTTGGGAGTGGCCCTTCTATCGGCCTTCCCTGCACTCGCGGACACCCCCCTAACCGAGAAGGAGCGCTTTGGGGTCGCTTTTGTCGGTCGCGTCTGGCAGGGCAAGACCTCAGTGCCCCAATCCCTGGCCGACTATGCTGTGGCCCCGCTCAAAATCGGCTGGTACTCCAACTGGACTTTTGGCGCGATTCCCCAGCAGCCTGCGGACGATACGCTGGAATATGTCCAGGTGATTGGCGTGCGCGATAGCCTCTGGCCGCCAGATTGGGACGAGGTGCGTAACGCCGTCATGCTGAACCAGAGCGCGCTGTGGATCATCGGCAACGAGCCGGAATGCCCGAACCAGGGCGATCTGACGCCTACCGAATATGCCCAGCGTTACCACGAGTCCTATATCAGAATCAAGGGCTGGGACCCCACCGCCCAGGTCGCCATTGGTGGCGTTGTGGAGCCGACGCCCCTGCGCCTGCGCTGGATCGAGGAGGCGATGGCCGCCTACGAGAACGCCTATGGCGAGCCAATGCCGGTGGACGTCTGGAACATCCATATGCAAATCCTGCACGAGGGCACTGAGGAGAACCACAAATCGGGGGCAGGTGTTCCCACGGGCATTACCCCGGCTCCGGGCGAGGCGCGGGACTATTCCTACCCTGACTGTGCCAACGCCCGCATTTTCAAGACGCTGGTTCGAGATTTCCGGCAATGGATGGCCGACCACGGCCAGCGCAACAAGCCGTTGATCATCTCCGAGATGGGTGTCTTGCAGCCCTCCTACCTGCTGTATCCAGATCCCAAGATGTCGGAGGAGCAGCGTACCGAGATGGGCGATCGGCTCATCGAGCAGTACATGTGGCAGACTTTTGACTGGCTGCTGAACTACTGCCGAGACCCCGAAATCGGCTATGCGGCGGATGACAACCGCCTGGTGCAGCGCTGGCTCTGGTACAGCCTGAACGATGGCATCTATGACGAGCAGACCAACCCCAGAGGCTTTAACGGCAGTCTGTTCGACAACAAGACCAAGGCGCTGACCCGCTTTGGCGAGACGTTTGTCGCCTTCCGCAATCAGACCTATCGGCTGGCGGTACCAGTCGTATCCAGATAGAGCAGGTGCATCGTAGGCAGTTGAAACCGTGGCAACCGTTTGCATTGGAATAGGCAGTTGAAACTGCACCAACCGCTGCATCAGCATAGGCAGTTGAAACTGCACCAACCGCTGCAAAGCCGCCCTACGGCGGCTGGGAAGCGAACCTGCGAAGGCAGGCGCGCCAGCAAGCTGGCGATGCAAGGGTTGCTGCGGTTTCAACCAACGGGTTCCGAAGCGATTATAATCCTAACAGTCAGCGACGAACCTGGGACACTTAACGAGCCTGGCATTATGGTGACGATTGGTTTTCATAAATGGCTGCTCCCTATCAGTATTCACGGAGGGCTACCATGCGCGCACCATTTACCCAACTCTATCTCCATCTGGCGTGGGCAACCTGGGATCGCATGCCACTGATCACCGATGGGCTTGAGAGTCGTCTGTATGCAGCCATTGCCGAGAAATGCCGTGAACTCAAGTGTGTGCCTCTGGCCATTGGCGGCATGGCCGATCATGTGCATTTGCTAGTGCGGCTGCACACTACGGTGTCCATAGCCACGCTAGCCAAGGAAGTGAAGGGGGCTTCTTCTCACCTGGCAACCCACGTAGTCTCGCCGGGAGAGTTCTTCAAATGGCAGGGTGCCTATGGAGCGTTTACCCTGCGCCCGGAGGATGTACCGGCAGTACAGGCTTATATTAGAGGACAAAAGACGCATCATGCAGTGGGAAACCTGCGAGATGAGTGGGAACAAACCGTGATCACGGAAGGGGGTAACTAGAACCGCGGCAACCGTTGCATCAGCATAGGCAGTTGAAACTGCACCAACCGTTGCATCGCCATACATGGCGCGCTCACCTTCGTGGGCTGATTTGCAGTCGCCGAAGGGCGACTTGGCAATGGTTGCTGCGGTTTTAACCGCCCATCGCTACCTATTTTGTCGAAACGCATCAACCGCCGGGTAACCCTTAATATCCCCACCATTATCAATAGCGCCAACTACCTGTTTGCCGCAGGCCCCAAGAGCAGGTACAATATACGCCCGCCTGAAGGCCAGGGCCGGGCAATATAGCAAGGGAGTGAACCAATGTACCCTAGCCATCGTTCCACTGTTTGGCGGCTCAGGGGAGTGTGTCTGATAGTCGCTTTATTGATAACCCTCTCTTTTGCCGCGGATATCTGGGCCTCTCCGAACGCGAGTGGTTTGCGCCAGACGGTGCCCACCCGCACGCCCACCAAAGCGCCGACGAGTGCGCCTACTGACGTGATCCCCACGGACACAGCGCAGCCACCCACTTCGAAGCCAGAGGAGCCGTCAGCTACTTCCGAGCCAGGCCAGCCGCCAGCGACGCTCGAGCCAACGGCCACGTCTACGCCGCC
The DNA here is from genome assembly GCA_012515695.1 of Chloroflexota bacterium. Lineage (GTDB taxonomy): Bacteria > Chloroflexota > Anaerolineae > UBA1429 > UBA1429 > JAAYXX01. The sequence continues at coordinate 5,237 of JAAYXX010000130.1, read as the reverse complement.
GTCGTCTACGGCGCTGCCACCCACGGCGACTACTGGCGCAGCGACAGCGACGCGCACCGTGGCTTCTACGTCCACGCGCACACGCACTGTCACGCCCACGCGCACCGCCGTCGCTACGGTGACCAGCGGTCAGCCGACGGCTACGACAACTGCGATAGCGACTGTGCGCGCCGCCGAGTCGCTTACTGCCACGGCCCGGGCGGCGACGGCCACCTTGCCCGCAGCGCAGGCCACCGCCACCGCAGTCGAGGTCAGTGCCGAGCAGACCCAGGTTGCCAGCACAGCAACGGCCGAGGCCACTATTACCGCCGTGGTGGTGGAAGCGACCCCGCGTTCAGGGGGCAACGATACCTTGCTGTATGTATTGGGAGGCGGGTTGGCGGTGATCGGTGTGGCTATCTTTGGGGTGCATCTGGGCCGGACGTATCTTTGGAAACGACCCTCCACAAAGGTCCCTGAGGAATAGACTGGAACAGATCATCAAGCGAGGAGCGCGAGCTGGATAGATAGACGGGGCGCTGACTGGAATTGGCCTGCACAACCTCCTCCAGCGAGGTGGGGATACCCGATTGCGCCCAGGCTGGATAGCGCCGCGCCAGTTGCTCCCGATACCAGGGATAGGCCAGCAATTCCCCGTCTAGCAGGATCACGTCCGGGCGCTGGCCTTCCACCCACTGGACATAATCCAGAGTAAAAGTGTGGCGGTCTTCGCCGGTGATGAGCAGCGCGTTCGGCGGCAACTCGGCCAGTGCCGCCCGCACCCAGTCGGCTGCTGCCCGGTCGCGGCTCAGGTCTAACGCGGGGTAACGCGCCAGGCCCGCCACAAGCGGCAGCGCCACCAACAGGGCCAACCCTATCGCTCGCGCCCAGCGGGCCACAGCGCCGCCTCGCTGCGCGATTTCGGCGAGCAGCGCCCTGGCCCCCTCGGCCATCCAGATCGCCGCCAGCACATACGCGGGGATCAGGTATACGTACGAGTCGGCGGTGTCATAGGTGATGGCGTACAGGCTATACAGCGCAAAGGGGAGCGCCGTAGCCAGCGCCCAACGGCGTTGGCCTCTTTCCAACCAGGACCACAGCCCGAATACCGCCAGCGCCACGCCGGGCCAGGTGTATTGCTGCACCCATAACTGCACCCAGGCCCCGATGCGCGCGGGCAGATAGGACAGGGGCAGCCCCAAGACAAAGTGGCGGTACATCTGGCCGCTGACCACCCATTGAAAGCCTTCCCAGGTGCGGGGGTTGCCCCAATTGACCGGCGGATTTCCGCTCGCGGCCAGGGGCAGGTAAGCATAGACTCCCAGTCCCAGCGCCAGCCCCCCGGCCAGCGCCAACAGGCGAGCGCGGCGAGCATGGGGCCAGAGCCAGATCGCCAGGCCGGGCAACAGCAGCGCCAGCGTCAGGTGCGCGCCCAGCCCCAGCCCCAGCACGAGGCCCAGCAGGCCCCACCATTCCCAGCGGGCTAATCGTTCCTCGTGGGTGGCAATGCATAGGGCCAGCACAAAGAATAGCGCGGTCAGGGCGTATACCTCGGCGATCAGGGCTTGCGACCACAGCGTCGGGCTGGTGGCGAACGCCAGCGTGGCGGCCAGCGCGATAAGCGCTTCCGTCCGCCCTTGCGTGGGGCGAGGCGTCTCGGCGGGGGGGCGCAGCCAACGCCAGATTAGCGCGGCCAACAGCCCCACGGCCAGGGCCGCCGCCGTCGCAGAAAACAGGTTCAGGCGTCGGGCGCTGGACCCTAGCGGCAGCAGGGCGTACAATCGCCCCAGCAGGCAATAGGTGGGGTAGCCGCTGGGATGGGGCACGCCGCCAGTTATAGCCGCCGTGATCAGGTCGCCGCCATCGGCCCCGGCGTGCTCCCACGTAAGCCAGGGGGCCGCCGTGGAGGCGTACAGCCCCAGGGCCAGCGCCCCCGCCAGCAGCGGGAGCAGCGAGATCAACAGGTTGCGACGGGTCGGGCGGCGAAGGTTGTTCATGTTCTCGATTATACCGTAGCCCTACAGCGCGGCCAAAGCGATCACCCAAAGGAGACACGCGCCAACTATGCACGTTGGGCAAGCACGCCTACACCCGAAAACCAAACAGGCCCTACGGCTGGCGTTGGGCACAGCCATCAGCCTGCTCTTTTTGTGGCTGGCCTTGCGTGGCGTGGATTGGGCCGAAACCTGGGCCACCATGCGCCGGGCCGACGTGGGCCTGATGCTGGCCGCGCTGGGCAGTGTGCTGCTCACCACGGCCATCAAGGCGGCGCGCTGGCGGCTGATGTTCCCGCCAGACCCCCGCTCGCTGCGGTTGCGTAACTTTTTCGGGGTGTTCCTCATCGGTCAGGTGATCAACGCCGTCATCCCCCTGCGGCTGGGCGAAGTGGCGCGGGCGCTGCTCATCGGCCAGAAGGAGGGGGTCAGCAAGGCCCACGCCCTGTGGACCACCGTAACCGAAAAAGTGCTGGACTCGATGGTATTGCTGGTCTTTATCGCAGGGGTTTCCTTCCTCGTGCCCCTGCCGGGCTGGTTGCAGCAGGCCGGGTGGACGCTGACCCTGGGCATTGTGGCGGGGTTTGCCCTGCTGGGGCTGGCGTTGTGGCGCAAGGAATGGACCCTGGCTCGCCTGGATGCGCTGACGGGTCGCTATGCCTGGCTGGGCCGGTTGCGCTTGCAGCGGATGTTTGCGGCGGTGGTGGAGAGCCTGCAACTGGTGCGCTACCCGCGCCTGTTCTGGGGGGTGTTGGGCTGGTCGTTTGGCGCTTTTTTGATGGCGGCGGGCACAAACTGGCTGGTGGGGCGGGCCATCGGCCTGGAACTGGGTTACACCCCCAGCCTGCTGCTGCTCTCCGTCCTGCAGATCAGCGCCGTGGTGCCCCTGCCCACTTCACCGGGCCGCGTGGGCCTGTTCCATTACCTGTGCGTGATCTCTTTGGCGATTTTCGGCATAGAGCGCGACGTGGCGCTGGGCTATGGCCTGATTCTGCACGTGATCGTCTATCTGCCAATGGCGATCGGTGGGCCGTTGGGGCTGTGGCTGGAGAATATGGATTGGCAGGCTCTCTCGCGCCTGTCCCGAGGGGAGTAAAGGGCGCGATTACCCTCACTCTGGCGCGAGTTTGCGCGCCTGCAAGGCGCGGCCACAAATTGGACCGCCGGCTTCCAGCCGGCATCATTGTAAGCCGCCAAGGATGGCGGCGGTCCAATCCCCTTTCATTGGAAGAGGGCGTGGCAGAGTACAGCCGCGGGTGAGGGTGACGCCCTATTGCGCTTCTGGGATATACAGCCCCTGGCCGATATAAATCGAGTTGGCGTCCTCTAGCTCGTTGGCCTGCACGATGGCCTCCACAGTCACCCCGAACTCGTCGGCAATAACCTGCAACGTATCCCCCCGCTGGACATAGTACAGCTCTTCCGTCGGCCTGGGCGTTGGGGTAGGCAGGGGCGGAACCGTCGCCGTGGGCACGGCAGTGGGAGGGTTCTGCTTGACCTCCTCCGCCCGATCGAGCACGGCCACATATAGCCCCACATTTGGCCCCGACAGCGCGGCGCACGTCTGATAAGCCTGCCATGCCGCGTCGACGTTGGCCTCTAGTTCGTGAGCCTGAGCCAGCAGCGCGTACGGCGTGCCCAGTTCCGGCTGAAGGGCTACTGCCTGCTGATAGGCGGCGAGCGCCCGCGCCACGTGATGTTCCTTGGTGGCAATAATCCCCAGGCCGCAATACGGCAAGGCTCTATAGGGGTCTAGCTCTAGCGCGCGCTGATAGGCCACCCCCGCCGCCTGCCATTCGCGCCGGGCCACATAGACATTGCCTATACCGACCCAGGTATAGGCATTCTCCCCCATCTCGCGCATCGTTTCGTATTCGATCATGGCAAGATCGGGCCGGTTGGCGAGCAACAAAGCCACCCCGCGATAGTGGTGCAACTGCTGGGCCGCTGCTGTGGGCAAATCCGCGACGCCATACGCCCCCTCGAATTGCGCGGCAGCATATACCGGCTGGCTGGCCGAGAGAAACGCAAACCCCGCCGTCACTGGCAGCACCACCTGGTTGACCAGCGCGGGCAAGCCCGCCTCGTCGGGGGGCAGCGGGACGCGCAGGGTAAAGGTGTCCTGCGTGCTCATCAGCAGCATGAGGCTGAGCGGCTCCAGATCAATGGGCGTCTCGTTGGTTCCCAGTACCGTCACGTAATAGTCCTTCGCCCGCCCAAAATCCGCTGGCTGCGACCATAGCACGACGTTGGCCCGCATGCGCTGCCCCAGCCGGTCCGCCTGTTTCTCCGAAGCCAGGGGATAGACGCGGCGCACGCTGATATAGTCTTCCAGGCCAGCACTCTGCACCATCTCCCGAAGCAGCCGCTCGATGGAGCGGGCCTCGGTGATCGCACGGTCGCTATGATCTGCGGGAGCCACCAGCACGCCCACCTGAGCCGAATCAAAGGGGGGCATGGTGGCCGTCAATAGCGACTCGCCCATGTGGCGCGACCAGAGGTTGCTGGCATAGGCCACCGAGCCGATGTTGACCACCAAAGCCAACCCGGCCAACAGCCGCACCACTGCCCATTGCCGCCGCAGCACCAGATATGCGCCCACCGCCGCGCTCAAGGCGAGTCCCACATAGATGACCGCCAGGCGGGAGTAGTCGGTGTACAGCATATTGGTTCCACGGCTGAACAGCCCCAGCAGATGAAACAGGGGGCCGATCAGAGCCACGATCAAGAGCGCATAATCCAGGGGTCGCGTTCTGGCTCGCAATCTCGTCACCTCGCGTATTCGGATAGCGGGTTGGGCTGGACAAATGCCCCAAAGCTAGATGGAACAAGTATACGCGCAACAGTTCCCATTTGTCCAGCCCAACTGGATATTGCGCGAGTTCTTCAGCACACCTGGGTTGTAGGCGGTTGAGGGAAGTCAAGGAATTAATGCCGAATATCTGGTTCGCCTCTCGCCAGCGGCATATATGCCGAGCACTGAACGTGCCGGGCTGGGAACTAAACACCCTCGTCCCGTAGAAGGGGATTGGACCGCCGCCATCCTTGGCCAATGGCGCTAACTTTTCGCGGATCAAGTGCTGGAGCAAAATCGGAGTTGCCCTCATCCGCCCTTCGGGCACCGGCATACATGCCGCCCTCGCCCCCTGGGAGAGGGTGCGGCTCCGTAGGAGCCGCGGGTGAGGGTGGTGAGGGTGATCTGCTGGCCGTGACAGTCAAATGTTAGCACCATTAGCCATCCTTGGCGGCTTGCAATTATGCCGG
>JAAYXX010000129.1 GCA_012515695.1 Chloroflexota bacterium | reverse complement strand
TGCCTACAAGGATATGAAAAGAAAGCAGGCGAACAAAGCACACCCTGTGATGCGCGTTTTGATCTCGGTCATTTTACTTTATGGCTTGCTGCATTGTGTGGGGATGCTCATTCTCAATTTTTTTGGCGAAACGACCTGTGGGGTGATAGATAGTTATGATAACCAACGCATTAATGAGCAAGATTACTCGGACAGGATGCGCAGAATAACCAAAACGTATCACTTTTACGTAGGTAATGAGCAATATAACGGCTTTGCAGTCTACCACAGCGACGAAATCCAGGCCGTCGTTGTAGGACGCGAAGACGAGCCTGCCCGAGAAGCCATCCGCTATCTATCCAGCCTGCCTTACCTGAATAGTCCAGAGCATTTGGCTGACCTCGACGCTTTGGGCGTGCTGTACTACTTCCTGGCCATTCCGGCTTGTTTCACCTTGTTTCTTCTAGCCAATGGTTGGCTATTCCCCCCCAAGAAAGCGCACCAATACTCGAGATCCAGCAACAATTACACCAACAACAATCGGCGCGAACTAGAACAATACAATTTTCAAGAGGTAAAAACCATGTTCTGTATCAAATGCGGCACACAATTACCAGAGGACGCAGCATTCTGCAAAAAGTGCGGCACACCGACGGGCGGCCCACCAACGGACGCAACCCCGCCGGTCGTAACGCCGCCGGTCGCCACTACACCACAAAACGTCGCCGCCCCGATGGAGCCAGCACAGCCAGAGCCAGCGACGGTTGCACCAACGCCCCGTACATCAAGCCAGCGCACAACGCCGCGTGTCGATACATCCAATCTTGTCGGGTGGTCGGAGTACTGCAATCATCCGGAGATACTAGCTGCGGCAAAAAAGAACAAAAAGAGCGCCGTTGGCTGCATGTGGGCTTTGGTCTTGCTGTTCCCTATCGGCTTTCTGGTTGCGAGTTTCTTTGTCGATGATCTGCCCCGTAATGAAGCGATCATCATCGGCGTGGGGCTGGGTCTCTTGATGCTGGTCATCAATCTGATACGCATAAAAGACATGAAAAAGCCCGTATGGGAAGGCGTTGTAACAGAAAAATTCCACAAAGATAAAACAAAATACGATAATGATGATAACTCGACAAGTTACAGACAGTACACCCTGGTGATACGGACAACGACAGGCAAAAAAAAGAGTATCGTCAACAACGATAGAAGGGAAATGTACGACTATTTCGAGATCGGTGATCGCGTGCGCTATCATCCGGCCTTCTCCACCTACGAGAAATACGACAAGTCCAAGGATCGTATCATTTACTGCAACGTCTGTTCCATGATGAACCCTATCGTAAACGATCGCTGCCAAAGGTGTAACAACCTTTTGTTCAAGTAGACCAAAACTGCTGACAGGTCTCAGGACCGGGTATGTAGCGCATTGCACATAGCCAAGAGCCAGCCATTGAACCAGTGCTGGTTCTTGGCTATGTTTGCCCAGGCTACCCCCTGCTGCTCTATCTAGTTGACAACTCTTCCCCATCTCCCTAGAATCAGCGCATAGGAGTGTGAAACGGGCGGTGATGAAGGGACCACAGACGACGGAAAAGGCTCAAGGCACGCCCCTCCTGCGCTATCGGATACCCGTGGGGGAGGCAGAGGGGCAGCTAGAAGTCAAGAATTCTGTTTTTATCGGCACGGCGGGCCATGCTGCTGATGTCGAAGCGGCCCAGGCTTTTATCCAGCGGGTGCGCGAAGCCTATCCCGACGCCAACCATCACGCCTGGGCCTATCGCCTGACCCCCGGGCCGCAAGCCCTGATCGGCTCCTCTGACGACGGCGAGCCAGGCGGCACAGCGGGGCGGCCCATGCTGGCGATCCTGGAGGGCAGCGGCCTCGTCGAGGTCGTCGTGGTGGGCACGCGCTATTTCGGCGGGATCAAGCTGGGAACCGGCGGGCTGGTGCGAGCGTATAGCGCCGCCGCCCGCGAGGCGCTGCAAAGCCTGCCCACCCAGGAATTGGTGTTGCATCGCCTGGCCCGCATTACCATTGACTATAGCCTGTACGGCACACTGCAATACACCCTGCCGCGCTATGGCGTCAGAATCGAGGACGAGCAGTTCACCGAGAACGTGACCCTCGTCCTGGTGGTGCCATATGATCGCACCGAGCAGGTGGCCGCGTTGCTGCGCGAATGGACGAATGGACAGATTGCTCTGGAAGAGATGTGGTTTGAAGAACGCTATCAGCCCGCAGCGGCCCGCGTCGAATAGACCCGCCGGATTGTCGCGGGCCGGGTGGCGCTGGGCGCTGGTGGCGCTGCTGGTGTTGCCGCTATGCGTGGCGTGCCGCCAGAATCCGCGCAAACAGACGACCATCATCGTCGCCGGGGCCAACAGCCCCGAGCAGCGCGTGTTGACGCAGATCACCGTGCAATATCTGCGGGCCAAGGGCTTTCGAGTAGAGGACAAAACCGATCTGGGCGAACCCTGGGCCGTGCGAACGGCGCTGGAATCCGGCGGAATAGACCTCTGCTGGGAATACACCGGCGATACGTGGCTGGTACATATGGCCCACGATCAGCCGATCATTGACGCCGAGTTGCTGTGGACCAAAATGCGCGACGAAGACGCCCGCCGCGATATCACGTGGGTCGTCAGAGCGCCAGCCGAACGCTCGCTAGGGCTGGTAGCCCGCGCCGATGTGGCCCAGGCCAACAAATGGCAAACCATCGCCGACCTGATCCGCCATTGCATGTACAGGAACGCCAAAATGTCTCTGTGCGTGCCGCAAGAACGCTACACTCCCCCCAGCGGGATTCGGGGGCTGGAACGCTTGTATGGGTATCGCTTTCCTGAAGACCTGGTGCAATACGGCTCCATCGAGGAGGGCTACCAGGCGGTTATCAATGGGGAATGCGATTGCGCCCTGGGCTTTACCACCGATATGCCATACCACGCGCCGACGCTGGTCATGCTGCAAGATAACCGGGCCTTTTTCCCGCCATCCCATCTGGCTGTGGCGGTTCGCACGCCGCTGTTACAGGAATTCCCCGAACTGAGCCAGGCCCTCAGCGACCTGGCCCAGGCCCTTGACCAGCAGGCCCTGGCCGATATGCAGCGCGATCTGGTGGAAGAAAAGCCTGCTACGGTAGCCAAACGATTTCTGAATGAACACGACCTGCTTCGAGACAAACCCAAACAGGCCAACGAGCAGTAGGAACCGTATCGTCATACTCACCTTCAGGAGGCTTACGGATGGAGACCATCGTACGCAGCAAGACCCAGGAAGTCATTATCAGCCCCGATCAGCCGACGCGTATCATCGGCGAGCGCATCAACCCCACGGGCAAGCCCAAGCTGGCGGAATCGCTGGCAAAGAATGATATGAGTCGCGTCATCAGCCTGGCTACCTCGCAGGTAGAGAGCGGGGCCGCCATCCTCGACGTGAACGTAGGCGCTGCCGGAGTGAACGAAGTCGAGTTGCTCCCCCTGGCCGTGCAGGCGGTGGGCCAGGTGACCGACCTGCCCCTGTGCCTCGACTCGGCCAACCCCGCCGCCCTGCGCGCAGCGTTGCAGGTGTACGAGGGCAAAGCCCTGATCAACTCGGTCAACGGCGAGGAACGATCGCTAGAGCAGGTGTTGCCGCTGGTCAAAGAGTTTGGGGCCGCCGTCATTGGCCTCGCAATGGACGACAACGGCATCCCGTCCGACCCGGCTGCCCGGCTGGCCGTAGCTAAAAAGATCGTCGAGCGCGCCGAGTCCTACGGCATCCCGCGTGAAGACGTGATGATTGACTGCCTGGCCTTGAGCGTATGCGCCGACTCGACCGCGGCCAAGGTCACGCTGCAGGCCATCCAAATGGTGCGGGAAGAGCTGGGGGTAAACATGACCCTGGGCGCGAGCAACATCTCCTTTGGCCTGCCCGACCGCGAGGCGATCAACGATATCTTTTTGGCCATGACCATCGCCGCAGGGGTCAACGCTCCCATCGTGAACCCGAAATTCGCGCAAAAAGCCGTCCTGATCTCGGACGTGTTGCTGGGCCGGGACGAGTTTGCCATGAATTACATGACCTACTACCGTTCGCAGAAATAAATCAACGTCGGGCGAGACGTTCGCGTCGGTGCAACAACAGCCCCACACATCTGCTGTGGGGCTTGTTATTGAGAAGAGACGCCCCGCCAGAACGCCGCCCACGAGCATGGCGCAGCTTTCAGCACATCACAACCGATACAATACGCTGGGCGCTCTGGTCTAACTGGTGCGCCCCTGAGGAGACACAGCATGGCAATCGCTCTTGGCATTGATACGGGAGGCACCTACACCGACGCAGTGCTGGTGGAATACGAGTCGGGGCGCATCATAGCCAGCGCCAAAGCCCTGACCACCAAGCACGACCTGGCTATTGGCATCCGGGGAGCCATCGAGCGGGTATTGGCCGCGCACCCCGCCGACATTTGCCTGGTGTCCGTGTCTACCACTCTGGCTACCAACGCCATCGTAGAGGGCAAAGGCGCGCCCATCGCCGCCCTGCTGCTGGGATACGCCAATCGGCTGGACGCAGAGGTCAACCTGGCCCGCGAGTTGGGCACAGACCGCTACGTCCTGATCGCCGGGGGGCACACCGCCGACGGCGACGAATGGGAGCCGCTGGACCTGGCGGCAGCGCGGGCGGCCATTGTGGAACACGCGCCCCATGTGGCGGGGTTTGCCGTGTCCGGCTTTTTCGGAACCCGCAACCCGTCCCACGAATTGGCGGTCAGCCAGTTGATCACCGAGCTTACCGGCCTGCCAGTCACCTGCGGGCACGAACTCACCCATCGGCTGGACGCGCTGCGCCGAGCAACGACGGTGGCCCTCAACGCCAGCCTGATCCCCCTGCTGTGTAACTTGATGGATGCGGTAGAATGCACAATGTCCGAAAAGGACATCCACGCCCCCTTGATGGTGGTCAAGGGAGATGGCTCGCTCATGGAAGCCAGCGTGGCGCGGGCGCGGCCCATTGAGACGATCCTCTCCGGCCCGGCGGCCAGCGTAGTCGGCGCGCAATACCTGGGCGATAGCGCAGAGGCCGTCGTGGTGGACATGGGCGGCACCACTACCGATATTGCTGTCATTCGCCACGGCCGCCCCCGCCTGAGCGAGCAAGGCGCGCAGGTGGGCCGTTGGCGCACAATGGTGGAGGCCGTTGATGCGCAGACCGTGGGCCTGGGCGGAGATAGCCGCGTCTGGTTCGACCAGGGGCGCGAATTGTGCATCGGGCCGCAGCGCATCATGCCCATTTGCCTGCTGGCAATGGAGCGCCCCGAGATCAAAGAGACCTTGCGCCGCCAAAAGGCGCGCGCCAAGGGGGATGAGGCGGTGGACGGCGAATTCCTGTTGTTGCAGCGCAACGCACCCCTCTCCACCAACGAGCATCCCCCCTTTGAACGCGAGCTATTTGCCGCGCTGCGCGAGGGGCCGCTCTCCGTGGAACAGGTCTATGACATCATGCAGCACCCCTATTTCTATGCCCGCTACCTGGAGCGGTTAGAGCGGGAGGGCGTGCTGTTGCGCGCCGGGCTGACGCCTTCGGACGCGGCCCACGTGTTGGGGATGTATGCCGACTGGGACAGCGAAGCGGCAACGTTGGCTGCGGAGCTGGTGGGCCGCCGCGTGGCGATGGACGCCGAGACGCTATGCCGCCAGGTGGTCGCCCGCACATCCGAGCGGATTGCCGCCGAAGTCGTGCACAAGCTATTGAGCGACGATGCCCAAGACGGACACCACGACATCCTGACGAACCACTTGATCGAGCGGGCGCTGCGCCCGACAACAGAGTCCAGCCTGGAGTGCGCGCTGACGGTGCGGTCTGATATTGTGGCGATTGGCGCGCCGGTGCAAACCTATTTTCCCCGCGTGTCCGAGCTATTGCACAGCCACCTGTGCATTCCTCACGATGCGGGCGTGGCGAACGCCCTGGGGGCCGTGGTGGGCAGCATCGTCTACCGGGTGCATGCGCTGGTGATCCCGCGTGACGAGGAGGAGGTGTATCGGGTGCACCTGCCCGACCAGATCAAGGATTTCCTCAATCTGGCGGACGCCGTGGCCTATGCAGAACAACATGGCCGCGAACTGGCCCGCAACGGGGCCATCCAATCGGGGGCAATGGAGGTGCGCGTGCAGGTAGAGCGCAAAGACCTGTCCGCGCCAGTGGCCGAGGGCTGGGGCGACAGCCTCTATCTGCAAACGGCGATGGAGATCACGGCAGTGGGGCGGCCCCGGCTGGCTTCCTAGATCAAGCTCCCTCGCCCCCGTGGGTGAGGAACATGCGCGGACCGCCGGCTTCCAGCCGGCATAATAAGCCGCCAAGGATGGCGGCGGTCCAATCTCCTTCCACGGGGAGAAGTATGCAACATGCAGCAAAATAAACGCCGCCCCTGATCAAGTGTCAGGGGCGGCGTTTGTAGCTACAGCAACCACTCTCCCGCAATTTTCATCGCGGTACGATGGATGGGCTGGTAGCCCTGAGCAACATATTCAGGCGTGGGGGTAGACGCCTCATCCGGCTTGTCCGACAGGCCAAAGACCAGCGCGCCCCGCTCGGCCATATAGCGCGCCACACTGACCACCTCGGCGGTAATGGTGATCTCGTCGCGGAGCACCTCCGCTTCGGGCGCGTCGTCGGGTAGCACATCCATGCGCGCCACCGTCTCCAGGTATTCCCCCCGCCGAAAGCCCTTGAACGGCGTGGGGTCTTCCGCTTCGATGCCGCGCCGCACCTCATCTTGCACGGCCAGCAGGCCGGGGGACATGCTCCCCCGCCGCGCTTCGCACGCCTGAGCAAACTGCATCACGTCGGCCAGTTCGCCCCGCGCCAGCCCGGCCCATAGCTCGTCGGGCGGATAGATCCCTCCGTTGACCATCAGGCAAATATACGCCAGATAATCCTGGTTATCCGCCGTGAAATGATGGTATTCCGGCTGGTTCAGCCGATCATACACAGCGCGAAAAGCCCCGGCGTCAAACTGATCGCCCAGCGCCGCCCGCATGGTGCGCTCTACCGCCTGCACGCGCGCGTTGTCAATCACCTTGTCGTTGCGCCCCCGCGCTCCCAGCAAGGTCTTGTCCAGGTCGATCAACAGAGCGGTGCGCTCGTCGCCAGGGATACCCTCCCGGCGCGCCCACTCGACAAACTCGGTCAGCGCCCGCCAGCGATTCGCCACCATCAGGCAGCCTTGCAGCTCTACCTTGGCTTCTTGCTGCAAGCGGTCCGCGCCGATAAAGCCCAGCGTGTGCCAGTGACGGCCCACATTCTGAGCGGCGGTGCCGTCGTTCATCAACGTATCGCCGATGAACAGCACCCGCTCCAACGGCGCAGCCACCCCTCGCACGCGCTGCGCCTCGCGCAGCATGAGCACGAGCGCGTCAGCATACTCGGTGGTTGTCTTGCGGGGCACATAGTAATGATCTAGCCCTGCCTGCTGCCAGACGGCGCACAGACCGGGCACTTGCGGATGCGCCGGTTGCAGATTGCGATAGACTATGAAATCCCCCATCCAATCGGCCAGCGTCCCTTTTTGCCAGCTCATTAGATCATCCCCTGTGCAACCATCAGCTCGGCGTTCAGGATCGAAGCACCCGCCGCGCCGCGGATCGTGTTGTGCGAGAGCACCACGAATTTGTGTTCCAACACCTCACAAGGGCGCACGCGCCCCACGGTAATCGTCATGCCGTTGCCCGCGTCGCGATCCCTGCGAGTCTGCGGGCGGTCCGGCTCGTCGCGCACGATGATAGTGGGATTCACCGCCGAAGGACACCCCAGTTCGTAGGGCAGGCTGGTGAAATTCCGAAAAGCCGCAATCACCTCTTCCACAGCAGCCTCGCGCTCCAACTCGACGGAAACCGTTTCCAGGTGTCCGTCAATGGCAGCGACCCGGTTGCAAGAAGGGCTGATGAGCATGAACGCCGGGCGGACCTTTCCTTCTGTCGGGACGAAATCGCCCAGAATCTTGCGCGGCTCCTGGATCATCTTTTCCTCTTCCCCCTTGATATAGGGGATGACGTTGTCCAGAATGTCCAGGGAAGGCACACCCGGATACCCCGCGCCGGAAAGGGCCTGCATCGTCGTGACCATGACGATACGCACGCCATAGGCATCGTGCAGCGGCTTGAGCGCCAGGGTCAGGCCGATGGTCGAGCAGTTCGGGTTGGTGACGATGAACCCCTTGTCCCAGCCACGCTTCTCGCGCTGGATGGGAATTAGCGCCAGGTGATCGGGGTTGACCTCTGGGATCAACAACGGCGTGTCAGGGTCCATGCGGTGGGCGCTGGCGTTGCTAAACACCCCATAGCCAGCCGCAGCCATCTGCACCTCTACGTCTCGCGCAATGTCGGCGGGAAGGGCCGAAAAGACAATGTCGCAATCCAACCCCGGCTCGCACGGCTGCACGGGCAGGTCGCGCACAGAATCGGGACAGTCGCCGGGCAAACGCCAGGTGCATGCGTCGGCATAGCGGGCGCCAGTCGAGCGTTCGGAAGCGGCTACAGCAGTAATCGTAAACCAGGGATTAGTGTCGAGCAGGGAGATAAAGCGCTGCCCCACGGCTCCTGTTGCTCCCAATACTCCCACACGAATCGGTTTGCGGTTCATATCTAGCCTCTCCTTATACCTGATCCAGGTTGAATTGTTTGTGAATCGCTCGAACGCCCTCGTCCACGTCTGCCTGGTTGACCACCAGCGACAGGTTGAACGCAGAAGACCCCTGGGCGATGGACAGAATGTTGATCCCTTTGTCGGCCAGCGCGCTGAACACCCGCGCCGCAATCCCCGGCTTGCCGGGCATGCCCGCGTCGACCACGGCGATAATCGCCACGTTGCTTTGGGCGTGCACCTGGTCAATGTCGCCACGCATAAGCTCCAACTCGAACTCTTTGTCAATGGCCTGCACCACGGCGGGCGTGTCCACCGAGCGCAGGACAAAGGTGATTGTCTGCTCTGACGAAGATTGGGTAATCATCAGGATGCTGGCCCCGCTGCGAGCGACGGCAGAGAACACGCGCCCGGCGATGCCCGGCACGCCCAGCATACCCAGCCCTTCCACACTGACCACGCTCAGGTCGCGGATGGCGGTAATGCCCTTGATGGCTGGTAGCTCGGTGATCTCGTTGCCGACCAGCGTACCGGGATGGTCGGGACGACTGGAATTGAGCACACGCAGCGGGATGTTGGCCTGCACCACCGGCTGCATGGTCTTGGGATGGAGCACCTTGGCCCCAAAGAAGGCCAGTTCGGCCATCTCGGCATACGAGATGGAGGGCAGCGTGCGGGCTTCCGGGACGATGCGCGGGTCGGCGGTCATTACGCCGTCCACGTCAGTCCAAACCCAGACCTCGTCGGCGGGCAGGCAGCGCCCGATAATCGTGGCGCTATAGTCGCTACCGCCCCGGCCCAACGTGGTGGGCACGCCGTCCGCCGTCGCGCCAATAAAGCCCGTGACCACCGGCACAATCCCCGCCTGGATCAAAGGCAGCAGCCGGGCGCGCACGCGGGCCGTGGTCTCTTCGAACAGAGGGCTGGCGTTGCCGAAATTGCTGTCGGTGACAATCAACTCGGTGGCTTCTACCGTTTGCGCTTTCAATCCCTGACTGAGCATGGCGGCGGCGGCAATGCGCACGCATAAACGCTCACCCAGGCCCGACAGGATGTCCAGGCCGCGAGGGGTCAGTTCGCCCAGCGTTTGGACGCTCTGGCAGATGTTCTCCAGCCAGTTGAGCAGCGTAGACACTTCCGCTCGCAGGCCGCGAGCGTGCTCAGGATCGGTCACGCAGGTGGCAATGGCTTGCTCGTGCTTGGCCTGTAGCTCCTGGCGAATGGTACGAAAGCTGATACCGTCTCCAGAGGCAGCAGTTCGGGCGGCGCGCAACAGGCTATCTGTCACCCCGCTCATGGCCGAGAGCACGACCACGGGGGGAGTGCCGGTGCGCTCGGTAGTTTGCGCGGTGATGCGCGCCACATTGGCAATGCGCTCACCAGACCCAACCGACGTTCCGCCGAATTTCATGACGATCATGTGCTACCTCCAGGTTTGACGATGGTGAAATCAACTCGGCTGCCGAATTACCGGCCATTTCCCGCCATCACCAACCACGCCATGCTACCTGGGCAGGCCAGCGAACGGACTGCTAAGAGCAGGGCCACAAACGACAAGGACTGGGAGGCCAACGTGTTGGACTGCGCCTGATCTCTGGGTTTGGGGCCAACGCTGGCTAAAAGTCAACTACGGGGGAGGCATCGCTGCCTGGCAGGTGAAGGTTATGGGCATGGCCGGATGGTTTGCCTCTCGGGGTCACAGCCGCCTATTTCCGAGATTGGCGGGATTATACACTAGAAGGCGTAACTAGACAAGCCGCGCCCAAGGCATTAAGATGGGGGGAAAGCCAGGGAACATGCAGAAGGGAACTGTTCGGGGGGAGAACGTGGCAGACAAGACCGAGAAGACCAATTCCATGCGGCTGTTGGAATCGAAAAAGGTGCCCTACAGCGTGCATCGCTATAGCGCCGAGCGGCTGTCGGCGGAAGAAGTGGCCGCCCTGGTGGATAAGCCGCCAGAGCAGGTGTTCAAGACGCTGGTGGTTGTGCCGCCCAGGGGCAAGGCGCTGCTGGCGATTGTGCCCGCCAACCACGAGCTAGACCTGAAAAAACTGGCCCAGGCCGCGGGCGAGAAAAAGGTGCAGATGGCAACGCAAAAAGAAGCCGAATCGCTCACCGGCTTGCAGGTAGGGGGCATCTCGGCTCTGGCGCTAACGCACAAGGGCTTTCGGGTGTTCCTGGACGCGTCCGCTCGCAGCCAGCAAACCATCCTGGTCAGCGCAGGGCAGCGGGGCATCCAGTTGGAGCTGGGGCCGGACGACCTGGCGCGGGTAACGAACGCCCAGGTGGCGGACATCGCCCGGCCAGTCGG
This sequence comes from Chloroflexota bacterium, assembly GCA_012515695.1. Lineage (GTDB taxonomy): Bacteria > Chloroflexota > Anaerolineae > UBA1429 > UBA1429 > JAAYXX01. The sequence continues at coordinate 297 of JAAYXX010000129.1, read as the reverse complement.
CGAGGAATAGGTGGCGTGAGACTCCCTGTCTCAACACGGTCCTGAATTCAGGTATACAAAAAGAGCGAACAGACGTGATCTGTTCGCTCTTTTGCTTGAGGCGACGATCGGACTCGAACCGATGATGGGGGTTTTGCAGACCCCTGCCTTGCCACTTGGCTACGTCGCCAGATACAACGCAGTCGCGAGATATTGCGAGCGCGAAACTGGGAACAAAGACGGTTCCTTACCTACGGTCAAGGAACCGCTCAGGAGCGGAAGACGAGATTCGAACTCGCGACCCTCTCCTTGGCAAGG
>JAAYXX010000128.1 GCA_012515695.1 Chloroflexota bacterium | reverse complement strand
GGGCGGATGAGGGTGATCCACTGGCGAGGGGACTAGGCATTTGCCTCGCTTTTTTTCATGATAACCAAAAGTTAGTGCCATTAGCCAAGGATGGCGACGGTCCAATCCCCTTCTACGGCGGAGACTTTAGGATGTCGCGGCATGGCGCACTGCGGCAACCAACTCGGCGGGGTCACCCCCTTTGGGCACATAATCCACGGCTCCGGCCTCGCGCATGCGCTCGGACATCTCGGTATCTTCGTACATGGACAGCCCAATTACCCGCACGTTGGGCATGTCGGCTGTAATGCGTCGGGTGGCCTCGATGCCGTCCATCACGGGCATGCTCACATCCATCAACACGATGTCTGGGCGGACTTTGTGGGCCAATTCCACCACCTGGCGGCCATCGTCCGCCTGCCCCACCAACTCGATGCCCGGTTCATCTTCCAACAAGCGGGCCAGGCCCTGCCGCATGATCACATGGTCGTCCGCCAGCAACACACGCACCGGCCGCACACCGGCGGCGGCGGCTTGTTCAGCCTCCGCCCGTTCGGCGGCCAATTCCTCGGCGGCGATTGCGGCTACTTCTCGCGTGGCGGTTACGGCCCGCGCCGCAGCCTCTTCTATGGCCTCTGTGGGGCGTACCGGCGCTTGCAGCGTTACTTGTGTGCCCTTCCCTGGTTCGCTGTCAATTATCATCTCGCCGCCCAACGCTTCTAGCCGCTCCCGAATGTTGAACAGGCCGAATCCACCCTTTTCCTGGCGCGCGATTTGGGAGGGGTCCACCCCCACGCCCCGGTCGCTAACGATCAACTCGACCTGGTCCCCTGGCAGGCGGCGCAACTCGACCCTGGCTCTGTCTGTTTTGGCGTGCTTGACCACATTGAACAACAGTTCCCGCGCCCCCTGGAACAACACCAGCCGGATTTCCTCTGGCACTTGATCGCCCAACTCTTCCGCCTGCACTTCGACGTTCAGGTGGTACTTTTCCTCCATCCAACGGGCCAGCCAATCTAGCGCCGGAGGCAGCCCGGCGTCATACAGCACCGGCGGGCTTAACTCGGCGGTGAGCGAGCGGGATTCGGCAATGGATTCGCCCAGCAAGCTGTCTACCTGGGCCAGTATCTCCGTCTGGCGATCATCCTCCAGCCTGTTACGCACCATGTTGACGCTGATTCGGGCTGCCGCGAGCAATTGCTGCAAGTGGTCATGCAGCAATTGGGCCAGCCGCCGCCGCTCTCGCTCCTCGGTGAGGGTTAACTCCAGGGCCAACGCCCGCAGGCGAGCCGTTCGCTCGATTACCCGCTGTTCCAGCGTTTCGTTCAGGTCGCGCAGGGCTTCCTCGGCTCGCTTGCGCTCGGTAACGTCGATCAGGGAACTAATGATCGTCTGGTCACCCTCTGGGGTAGTGACCAGCGCGCGATGCTCGCTGAACCAGCGCCATGCGCCGCTTTTGACCTGCCAACGGTATTCAACGCGTTCGGATCGCTCAATAGTCTCTTGATCCAGTTGCTGGCTGAGAACGCCCTCCAGATAATCGGCCAGCTCTTGTCGGTCTTCTGGATAGATGCGCTGCACGGTTCCCTCTGCGCCCATGTCCACAAACTCTTGGTAGGTAAAGCCGGTGATGCGTTCCACGGCCGGGTTGATATAGTCGTAGGTGCCGGTACGCAGGTTCAGGCGATAGATGCCGTCGTGGGTATTGGCAAATACCTGGCGGAAGCGTTCCTCACTTTCCTGTAACGCCTGCGTGGCTCGCTTTTGCTCAGTGATGTCGCGCACCACCGAAACCATCATCGTCACTTCTCCCTTTTCGTCGGTAACGCCTCGCTCGTTATCGCTGAACCAGCGCCATTCGCCATCCTTGCGTTGCCAGCGGAACTCCATCGGCGGGTGTGCTTCATTGGGTTCGGTTATTACCTTGTGTATGAACTCCTGATAGCCCTGGTAATCGTCGGGATGGATCCGGCGTTGGAAGCCTTTGTGGGTCATGTCTACCAGCTCTTGCTCGGTGTATCCGGTCAGGTCGCTCATGGCGGGGCTGAGGAAATCGTAGGTATCTGTCACCAGGTTCAACCGATGAATGCCGTCTATCGAGTTGTCGAGCACATTGCGAAAGCGGGCCTCGCTCTCCCTTAGCGCTTCTTCGGCCTGCTTGCGCTCGGTAATATCGCGAATGATGCTGACCAGAACGCGCTGGCCGCCGATGACCACGCCCCGCGAACTGACCTCCACGGGAAAAGATGTGCCGTCACGATGTCGGTGCAGCGTCTCAAAGGTAAGGCCCTCGGCATCGGCTCGCTGCAGCTGCTCGGGCACAAAGGGGCCTGTTTGCCCGGCCCGCAGGTCATAGACGGTTTTGGTGGCAAGCTCTTTGCGGCTGTAGCCATAAGCGCGTTCTGCGGCGAGGTTGGACTCGATGATCTTTCCCTCGGTATTTATGAACAGGATGATGTCGTGCGCGTTCTCGGAGAGCAACCGGTAGCGTTGCAGCACTTCCTCGGTCTGCTTGCGCTCGGTGATGTCCACGTTCACCTCGACGCCGCCGAGGATCGCACCGGAAGCATCCTGCACAGGCCGGGCATAGTCCAGGATGGTCTTGCGCTGTCCATCTACGGTCTCGATTTCCATTTCCATTGGCCCGGATACCTCGCCCTGGCTAACGGCGCGAGTCAGGGGCCATTCGTGGGGTTGCACTGGCTGCTCGGTGTTGGGCCACCACGCCTTGTAGTGTTTGCTATACTCCTCCGGCGATTGCGACAGGGGAGCATAGCCCCAGAGATCGTTGGCTGCCCGGTTGGCGAGCGTCAGGCGGCCACTGAGGTCCGCGAGAAACACCGCCACCGGCAGGGTCTCTAGCACTGCTTCCAGTCGGGCGCGCTCGGCCAGCACCTCCCTCTGCAAGATGACCATTGGGCTGACATCGCTGAACGTGCTCACCACCCCGGTAATGTTGCCCTGAGTGTCGCGAATTGGCGCAACACTGATCAAGAGGTCCACGGGTGTGCCATCGGGATGGTGAATCACCATACGATAACCGGTGATCGTCTCGCCGCGCAATGCACGGTTGGTGGGATAGTCAGCCGGGGGTAGCGGCTTGCCGTCGGGTGTTTCCGCCATGATACGCCCAGGCCGTTTGTCTGGTGGGATTGCGGCCCATTCCTTCGCCGTAACCCCCAGGATCACCTCCCCGGCCTGGTTCAAATGGCGCAGCTCGCCGTCGGGGGTGTAGAGCGCCAGCCCGTCGATGATGGAATTGAGGGTAGCGTTCAGCTCGGCGGCTCGCTGTTCTCTGTCGGCTAACAGCCGTTCGTGTTCGGTTACATCCAGCAGCGACAAGACCAGCCCCTCAACGCGGCCATCTGGCCCTTTGACTGGGGTCAGGGTCCAATCCCAATAAGTGGTGCCTTTTTCGGGCTGGTGGGCATAATAAAAGGGCTTGGCGTCAAAGCGGACCGGCTCGCCAGTGTCGCGCACCCGCTCAAAGATGGCCTGGTTCTCGGCGTTGGGGAACAGGTCAAAATGGTTGCGGCCGATCAATTCCTCCCGGTTATAGCCCGAGTCGCGCTCATAGGCCGAGTTGACCCGGACAAAGCAAAAGTCTCTATCCAGGTAGGCCAACTCGGCAGGAGTATTCTCCATGATGGCTTCCAACAGGGTGCGTTCGCGTTCCTGCTCGACCAGCAATCGCTCGCGCTCGGCCTCGATTCGTTTCTGGTCGGTGATGTCGCGCAGAGTGCCTACCATAGCCGCTGGGCGTCCCGCCTCGTCGCGGATCAACCGGCGGCTACTGCTGAACCAGCGATACTCGCCTTCTTTGATCTTCCCTCGGTATTCCACCGTGTCCACGGGCGCAGGGTCGGCGCTCTCTAGCAACGCTTGCGTGTGGGCATTGTAGACGGGTCGGTCCTCTGGGTGCACACGGTCTCGCACCTGGTGCATTGTCACGCCAACGAGTTCCTCTGCCGTGTAGCCAGTGAGAGTCTCGATGACCGGGCTAAAATAGTCATAGGTGCCCGTGCGCAGGTCGATGCGGTAGAGCGAGTCGCGCGAGTTTTCCAACACTTCGCGCAAAAGGCTCTCGCTCTTCTGTAGAGCCTGCTCTGTATTTTTCCGCGCAGTCACATTGCGGAACGTGCCCACCATGGCCAGGAGTTGGCCCTGCTCGTCTAGCAGCACCGTGCGGCTATTGTGGAACCAGCGATAGTCGCCATCCTTGTGCAACCAGCGGTATTCCAGTTCCTGTCCCTGGGGGGTTCTCGTGCTGCGGACCGCTTCCAGCAACTCGCGCATACACGTCAGGTAATACGGGCGATCGTCGGGATGCACGCGCCCAATTACCCCCTCGGCCCCAATATCGTGTATCTCTTCCGGGCTAAAGCCGGTGATAGCACTGATTGACGGGTTCGCGTAGGCCAGTTCGTTGGTTCGCAGATCAATGATAAACAGGGCGTCATGCATGTTTTCCACGGCCTGCTGGATTAGCCGCTCGCTTTCTATTGTCTGTATATCAGGCGGTTTATCTTGGATCATACGCTATCCGTTCGCGCCATCAGGGCTGTCGGCTTTCGGCACTTGCTTGCAGGGTGGCGCGCACCATTTCGCGCGCTGTATCCTCTGACATCGCCCTGCGATGCTGCTCCCACATATGTTCCCGGAAATACTGGACGAGCTGGTCTTCGTCCTCCGCTCTAATTGGCAGCCCGCACAGAGGGCATTCTATCCGCAGGCGCGTATTGCGCTTGGGCTCCATCTATTTCCTTTCCTCCAATCACGTATCATTCCGCAGTTGTGGCAGCGGCCAGCGCGTTTGTTGCGCGCAACAGGGCCGCCGCCGCGTTCCGTTGTCAGCCATGCCAGAGCCAGACGGTGAGCACGCAGTGGGAAAGGCAATGGATCAGGTGGCGCATTGACGAGTTTGTTGCCGGGGGAGGTGTAAAGCGCGAGCGGTATGATACCAGGCGTGGGAAGAACTGGCTGCTCTGACGGCCACAGTGTACTTTTGAGAAGCGCGGTTTGTCAAACGTTATTCCCTTGCTTTGACGCCCGCCATCTCTGCACATACAATGCTGGCATAGCCTTGTTTGGCACAACAGGCATCGCGCCGCTGCATGTCACTCACATACGCCGCTCATCTTACCTGTGCAATAAAGCCCCCCTCAGCCGCCCACGCGGGTTTGCGCGTCGCTCGACGCCTGCATTGGCGTGGCGAGGGGTGTTCTGCGATTCGCAACCAACGACAAGGCCATGAGGTGAGGTGGCATTTTATAAGGAGCAACAAGTATGAGCACTGAATGGACCGCGCAATATGCCCAACGTCTGCAACGCATGACTACTTCGGTCATTCGCGAGATTCTCAAGGCGGCCCAGGCCCCGGGCATTATCTCGATGGCCGGGGGCTGGCCCGAAGCCGACCTGTTTCCCGTTCAACAGTTTGACGAGATTTGCCACGACGTCTTGACCTGCATGCCGCAAGAGTCGCTGCAATATGGCCTCACCGACGGCTTTCCGCCGCTGCGTATGCTCATCGCCGACTATATGAGCGAGGCGGGCATCCCGGCCAAGATGGAGAACATTGTCATCACCAGCGGCTCCCAGCAGGCGCTCGATCTGATGGGCCGCATCTTTTTGGACGAGGGAGACACCGTCCTGGTGGAAACCCCCACCTTTCTCGGCGCGCTACAATCGTTCAACGCCTATGGCGTGCGCTATGCTCCCGTGCCGCTGGATGATGAAGGGATCTGCGTGGACAAGCTGGAAGAGGCGATTGTCGCTTCTCGGCCCAAGTTCATGTATCTGATCCCCACTTTTCATAATCCCACTGGCGTGACAATGAGCGCCGAACGCCGCCGTCAAGTGGTCGAGATTGCCGACAGGAT
>JAAYXX010000127.1 GCA_012515695.1 Chloroflexota bacterium | reverse complement strand
TTTCAAGTGCCTATGCCGACGCACTGGTTGGTGCAGTTTCAACTGCCTACCCGATGGCACGTCGGGTTACCGCAGCAAATAGTCAACCTTCATATAACCATGCCAGCCGTTCGATGAACCGCATCGATGCAGAAAGGCAACGCTTTGGAACGAGACCCACGCCACTATCCAGATTTCGAGTTCAACCTGCGCGAACTGGCCGGGTCGCTCGGCGACTTTGGGACACTCTTTCCCCTCGCCATCGGCCTGATCGCCGTCAACCGCCTGGACCCGACGTCCCTCTTTGTGATGATCGGCCTGACCAACATCGCCACGGGCCTGATATACCGCCTGCCCATGCCGGTGGAACCCAAGAAGGTCGTCTCGGTGGCGGCCATCGCTCAGGGGTGGTCGGCGTCTATGGTCGCGGCCTCTGGGCTGGGACTGGGGTTGACCTGGTTCGTGCTGGCGTTCACTGGCGTCCTGCGGAAGCTGGTTCAGATCACGCCCGTCTACCTGATCCGGGGCATCCAATTGGCCCTGGCGATTACCCTGGGCTGGCAAGCCCTCCGCATGATGGCCCCCGAGCCCTGGTTCGGCGCGCTGGCTATCGGCATCATCCTGCTGCTACGCAAGAGTCGCTACGCGCCCGCTGCCCTCGTCATCATGACGCTGGGAGTGGGCATCATGGCATGGCGCGGCGACCTGGCACACAACCTTACCTTTGACATCAGCCTGCCGCGCTTTTCCGTGCCCACGTTATCCGACGTCTGGCAGTCTATGGTCCTGGCGGGGTTCGCCCAAGTCCCCCTGACCCTTACCAACGCCGTGCTGGCAACCGCCACCATGATCCGCGACCTCTTCCCAGACAAGCCAGTCAGCGAGGATAGACTCATGGTGAACATGGGCGTCATGAACATCGCCTCGGCGTTCTTTGGCGGCATGCCCATGTGCCACGGGTCGGGCGGGCTGGCCGGGCAATACTACTTTGGCGCGCGCACTGGCGGCACCAACATCCTGGAAGGTCTCATCGAGATCAGCCTGGGCGTGTTCCTGGGGCGCTCGCTGCTGGGCATCCTGATCGCCTTCCCCATGCCCCTGGTGGGCGGGATGATGTTGATGGTCGGCATCCAGATGGCCCAGCCCACGGTGAAACTGCGCCGCTGGCCGCTCTACCTGGCCCTGTTCACGGCGGGCCTTTCCATAGCAACCAACATGGCTATCGGGTTCGTCGCCGGGTTGGTCGTCACCCATGCCCTGCGCTGGATGGCGCGGCGCGGTTGGCTGCGCGGCATGGGCCTCGAAGAGCTGGAACCGCAGCCCGCCCCCTCCAACCCTGCCCCCGATGCCAGGTGTTAGCGTTATGTCATCAGCCAGAAGGGGAAACCGAATGCTCGCAATCGAAACACATGGTCTTACCCGGCAATATGGACAACTGACCGCCGTAGATCACCTCGATCTGGCCGTGCGCCCTGGCGAATTGCTCGCTTTTCTGGGGCCAAACGGTGCGGGCAAGACCACGACCATCCGCATGCTGGGCGGCCTGATCCGCCCCACAGAAGGGCAGGCACTCATAGACGGCCTCGACGTGACCGAGCGACCACTAGAGGTCAAGGAGCGCATTGGCATCGTACCCCAACGGTCCAATCTGTACGGCGAGCTAACGGCGCGAGAGAACCTGCTTTTTACCGCCAAACTGTACGACCTGCCGCGCAACCAACGCCAGGGCCGCGTAGACGAACTGCTCGCCCAGTTCTCTCTGGCCGACAAGGCCAACGCCCGCTTTGCCGCCCTCTCCGGCGGGATGAAAAGGCGGCTCACCATCGCAGCGGCTCTCATCCACCGCCCATCCATCTTGTTCCTCGACGAGCCAACTACCGGCCTGGACGTACAGAGCGCCAGACAATTGCGCGCCATGATCGCCGACCTGCGCCAGCAAGGCGTGACCATCTTTCTGACCACCCACCTGATTCAAGAAGCGGAACGCTTGGCTGACCGGGTGGCGATTATCGTCAAGGGGCGGCTGATCGCCCTGGATAGCCCCCAGGCCCTGTGCGCCCGCTGTCAGGAGGAAACCACCCTGGAAATCACCATCACCGACCCAACGGACAGACTGCTGACCACGTTGAGCAGTTCGCCCGCCATCACCAGCATCTCTCGCTCTGGCGACACCCTGCGGCTCGCGGTAACATCCCTGGATGACGCGCTGCAAGACGTTACGGCCGCCGCCCGGTTGTTGCACATCCCCATTCGGGCCATCCGCACCATGCAGCCCTCCCTGGAGGACGCCTTTGTGCGCCTCACCAGCCTGGACGCCGAGAGTATGCGTAACGGGACAGCAGGGAACCAGAAGGGAGGTCAGGCATGAGAATGGGAATCAGCCAACTCAGGCGCGCCTGGCACATCACCGCCAAGGATATCCGCACCTACTATTACAAGCCGCCGCTCATCAGTTGGGGCATTCTGTTCCCCATCGTGATGATCCTCGCCTTTTACCTGCGGCAGCCCGTAGACATCCGCACGGTCATGCCGGGCCTGATCGGCATGACGGCCCTGTTCGGGGCCACCTCGGTAGAAGCGGTGGCAATCGCCTTTGAAAAGCGCATCGGCGCGCTAGAGCGGCTGCTCATGGCCCCCCTCTCTAACCACGCCCTGCTCATCGGCAAGACGGCCAGCGGCGCGCTGTTCGGCACAGCCACCGGCGTTGTCGTATGGTTGGCTGCCAGTCTGGCGTGGGGGTTCCCCCTGAAGGCGGGCGCGCCGTTGCTGTTGATCGTGCTGGGCAGCGTGACCTTTGCCCTGCTCGGCGTGCTCATCAGCCTGGTCATGCGCGAGGTGTTCGACGCCATGACCGTCTCGAACCTGTTCCGCTTCCCGATGATCTTTATGAGCGGGGTGTTTGTGCCCATCGGGACGATGGCTCTCCCGCTACAGGTGCTCGCTAGCCTGCTCCCTCTGAGCTACACGGTGGACGCCCTGCGCCACCTGCTTCTAGGCGGCACAGGCGCGTTCTATCCCCTGTGGGTGGACGTGCTGGTCAGCGTAGCTTTTGCGGGCATTCTGTACCTGGCCGCCTACAAGCTGATGCAGCACCGCCTGGAGGAACTGCTGTAACGAGGTATCCTCAATCGAGGCAAACAAAAGGGCCAGGGGAGCGCGCTCCCCTGGCCCTCGTTCTGCACAACTGGCTAGGCCGCGTCAGGCTGCGGGTCCACAATCCAATAGGCCACCGCGCCCAGAATGGGCACACCCACCACCAGCGCCGCCCATAGCGCCTTGGCGATGCTCGCCAGGGGACGCTGGCGCAGGCCCACCAGAGCCACCACGCTCAGGATCGGCCAGAGCAGCACCAGGCCAAACATGAACAGATTCACCAGGGCGAAAAGTAAATTCGGAGCCCTCATCATCATTGCGATCTCCTTTGCATATAATGCAATCTATTTATATTACGCTAAATCACTCGTCAGGTTGCGCGATGTGCAGGTCAATGCCGCGTTCCCGGCAATATTCCTCAACCTCGTCCACCATTGCTGCGTCAGGCAGCGCCAACTCGTGACCTGCTGCCTGCTCGCCCATGATTGGAGTGGCCGCGCCAAACCAAAAGACGGGCGTACCCTCCGGCAGCCGCGCCAACACCGCCTTGAGCGCCGCTTCCCCCTCCACGGTGATCTTGACCCAACCATCGCGCTCTACCTGCGCCTCGCCGGTAGTGACCTCTTTGTAGGTTTTGTTTCGGTTGGTCCCCGTAATCAACGTGAACGCCCACCCCTCGCCCGTGGGCCAGCTATATAGCTCATAGCCCTTCATCGCCACTGGCAGCGGGTCCAGGGGTATGGCGGTAGGCTCTTCCGGCGGCACAGCCTGCTGCCCCGCGCACGCTCCCAACAGCAGCAGGGCCAACAGCATCCCCCCGACCCATCGCAGGTTCTTCATACAGGTGCCTCCTGTTCACCGGCATGCGAAATACAGCGCCAGGCGCCTTCACTGATAACCAGACGCTCGCCCCCCGCCCACGGTTCCCTGTATATACTATCCTTATTTTGGCCTAGCCCTATTCGCTCGAAAGAGGCTTGCCAAACCGCCCCTTTCCCGTGTATGATAGACACAGGTTCAAATAGTTTGTTACCCTGTGATTCTACCACAGGGCGACCCGCCGCGCCTGGCTCCGCCACCCGGGTAGAGGCGCAGGCGGTTGTCGGCGCTGTCTGGAAGAAACACGCATTCGCAACGAGGAGGGCTTGATGCTGCAGGATTTGGTACGCAAGAATCGCAGTTATCGGAGATTTTACGAGGACCGCCCCATCAGCCGGGACACCCTCGTGGAACTGGTAGACCTGGCCCGGCTTTCGGCTTCTGGGGCTAACGTGCAACCCCTGAAATACGCCCTTTCAGCAACTCCCGAGCAGAACGCCAAGGTCTTTCCGACTCTGGCCTGGGCGGGCTATCTGAAAGACTGGGCGGGGCCAGCCGAGGGCGAGCGCCCCACGGCCTATATCGTCATCCTGTGCGACAAGGAAATCCGCGCATCGGCGGGCTGCGACCACGGCATCGCCGCGCAGAGCATCATGCTCGGCGCCGTCGAAAAGGGGCTGGGGGGCTGCATGATCGGCTCTATCAAGCGCGAGGAGCTACGGCAGGCGCTAGATATTCCCGAACGATATGACATCCTGCTCGTCCTGGCGCTCGGGGTCCCCAAGGAACGCGTCGTGCTGGATGAGGTCGGGCCGGACGGCGATATCAAGTATTGGCGCGATAGCGAGGGTACGCACCACGTCCCCAAGCGCTCGCTCCAAGAGATCATCATCAACTAGGCGGATTGACTGCACTGGCCACGTTGAACGCATAAGAACAGCCACGGGAGGGGTCGCCCCGGCAATCCCTCCCATCCACGCAACACACGGAGGCAGGGCCATGAAACCATTCCGCAAGAACGTCGCCATCGCGATTGATGGCGGAGGCATTCGAGGCACTATCGTCGCCCGCGCTCTCAGCATCCTGGAAGACCACCTCGGAAAGCCCTGTCACGAGTTCTGCCGCCTGACCACAGGCACCTCGACAGGCGCGATCATCTCTGCCGGTATCGCCAGGGGCCTCACAGCTAGCCGCATGCACGAGCTGTACGAGCGATTGGCCGATGTGGTTTTCCCCAAAACGCTGCGTAGCTTCTTCTGGCCCCTCACCCGCTACCGCTACTCGCTCGACCCCTTGAAAGCGGCCCTCACGGATGCGCTGGGCGGTGGCGTGCTGGGCGACGTCTGGGCCGCCGACCCGCCCACCGATGTCGTGATTACGCTGTTCGACCTGGTCACCAAGCACACCGGCTTTGCCAAGCCCTGGAAACCAGAATACGCCAACTGGTCCCTGGTGGATACGGTGCTGGCATCTTGTTCGGTGCCCACCTATTTCCCGCCGGTTCACGGGCGCTATGTAGACGGCGGGGTCGGCTCGTATGCCAACCCCAGCTACCTGGCCGCCTACGAAGCGCGCTTTTATCTGGATTGGGACCCGAACGAGACCACATTGCTCAGTTTCGGCACGGGGCGCTATCCCCAGGTTCTGCAGCCGGGACAGGCCAGCCGTCTGTGGCCCTGGCAATGGCTGGAGCCGATCTTGGGCGCGTTCCAGCAATCGGCCGACGACCAGCAGATTCACCTGGTCAACACCTTTTTCCCCAACCTGGATTTCAGGCGCTTCCAGGTGGAGATGAGGGAACCCATTGGCATGGACGGAACGAGTAGGATTCCCGAACTTACCGCCTATGGCGACGAACTGGGCCACAAAGTGCTGAACGACGAAACCGATACGCCTATCGAGGTGGCTTTTGTCAAACCGGCGCGCAGACCCTAGCCAACGCGCCGCCCTCAGCCGATGCAACAAGACGAACGCGAGATCGGGCGGTTGATGAATTTTGACAAAATAGTTGGGTAACCGAGGCCGCGCTGGCCTTGCTACTGCTCGCTCGGCCCAGCCAGCGGCATATATGCCGAGGAATGAATTCCCAGGCTGCGGAAAGAGAAAACCCGTTGAAACGGGTTGGCTATTCTGTAGTGCACTTTGCACTTTTCAACTACCAGCCTGGCACTTTAGTGCTAGGCGTTCGGCGC
>JAAYXX010000016.1 GCA_012515695.1 Chloroflexota bacterium | reverse complement strand
CATGGCGCGCCGCCCTTCGGCGGCTGGGAAGCGAACCTGCGAAGGCAGGTGCGCCATGCATGGCGACGCAACCGTTGCCGCGGTTTCAACCGCCCATCCTGATGGCTGTTACCGAACTATTTTGTACAAGCTCATGGGTCATCTGCGTAGATTCGACTGAAGGGTCTGAGAGTGCTTTGGGGAGTCGTGAGGCTCCCCAAGGGTCTATCTCATTGGTGGCATCTTGTATTCGACGAACGCGCACATCAAGCGCGTTGGTCTTGCTCTGGCGCGGGCGATTCTATGCATCTAGTGGCACTCGGAGGAGAGAGGATTTGATGGCTTACCCTTTTGTCAAGGGCGGCACCTATCGTAATCGGCGGGGCGAATACCAGGTTATCGAACTGGTTGGCGACAAGATGTTGATTCGCTATGCGGATGGCACCGTCCAGCAGAGTTCGGCATCGCTCCAGGCGCGCATATTGCAGAACATGCAGGCGGAGCAGCGCGCCCGAACGATCACCGCCAGGCCCGCGCAGACAGGGCGCGCCCGCGTCGTTGCGCGGGAATATGATTTTGCCGGGTTGCAGGATAGCGATTTCAAGCGGGGGGTGTCTGGGACATCGTGGCGCGCTCGCGGGAGCCTGGGCGGGGCGCTGGCCGAGCGGCTATCCGCGCTGACGCAACGCGAGTTCCAATCCTTTGCTATTTACCGGCGCGCCGAAGTACACCTTGCCGAGTCTGCCCACAGCAGTCAGGAGGAAGCGATCCACGAGGCCAAGTTCTTCCTGGAGCTTGACTCTCAGCAGGCGCTATACGGCTTTTACATCGAGAAAAGCGACAAGCCAATGGACGAGACCTGGCAATGGCTGACCTTTGTGGCTGCTCTGCGCGATGCGAGCTTGCAGCGGCAGATTGAGGCGGCCATGAGCCGGTATGACCTCCAGTGGCGCTTGTTGGCGGATTGGGCGGTGGAGCCGCACACCATCGTCACGCTCCAAGATGGCGACCTGGTCTGGCAGGCGGCAGACGAGGCCGAATCCAGGCGCATTACGTGGCGCGAGTTTGCCGCCAATCTGGAGGCGATGGAAGAAGACGAGTGGTGCAATCTGTACCTGTGCGCCACGCTGGACAAGGAAGAGGCCATCGCCCAGGGGGTCCGGCTGGTGGAAGAGGTGGTCGAGGTATACCGCGCCTTGTTGCCCCTGTATGATGCCAGCACGGAGCGCAATTGACAGGGGGCACAACGCGATTGGTGGAGGGGGATATCATGGGGATCCGTGAGCCTGAGCGAGAGATTGACCTGCTGGCCGAAGTAGACGTGTTGGTGGCTGGCGGCGGCGTGGCCGGATCGGCGGCGGCGGTAGCGGCGGCCCGGGCCGGGGCCACGACGATGCTCGTCGAGCGGGAAGGGGTGCTGGGGGGCGTCGCCACGGCGGGGCTGATGGCGAATATCGGCAACCACTTCTTAGATCGGCGTGGCCGTCCAGTGATTCACGGCATTGCCAGAGAGGTGATTGACCGGCTGGTGGCCCGTGGGGGAGCCAGCGCGCATTGGGCTTCGCGCGAAGTGCCCGGCATCGTCGTCGACTCGGAGCAGCTCAAGATTGTGCTGATCGAGATGTTGCAGGCGGCGGGGGTGACGGTGCTGACCCACACGCTGGCGGCGCGCCCACTGATGCAAGGGAACGCGGTGCAGGGCGCTTTTGTCGAGACCAAAATGGGCCGCTATGCGATCAAGGCTGGTGCGGTGGTAGACGCCACGGGCGAGGCTGATCTGGCCTATCAGGCGGGGTGTCCCATGCGCTGGACCGATGGCTCGGCGAGCCTCGAGTTCAAGATGGGCGGGGTGAACCTGGAGGCGCTGTATCAGCATTTTCGACGGCATCCAGAGACCTTTCCGGTGGGGATGGATATGGTCAAGGGGTTTGCCGAGTTTGAGCGCAACTGGGTCGAGCGGGGTATCCTGTTCTTCCCCCACGGCGGCGGCAGCAAGTGGGATGTTTTCCAGCGGGCCATCGCGCAGGGCGAATTCGAGAAGAACAAGGGCATCCTCTGGGACCTGGACGCCACCGGCCTGTATGGCCTCCGGGCGCAAGATACGGTCATCGTCAACTCGAACTTTTGGAAGGTGGACACGCTACACCCCCTGGCGCTATCCGTGGCGGAGCTGGAAACGCAAAAATCCTGCTATTATGTGGCCGACTTTTTCCGGCGGCGTGTGCCCGGCTTTGAGCAGGCGTACATCGTGCAGATGGCGACGGCGTTGGGCATTCGTGTTAGCCGGGGGATAGATGGGGCCGTAACGCTGACAGCAGGGCACGCCTCGTCGCCGCATCCGGTGTACTTTGGCGATACCATCGGGCGAGCGCCCGCCAGAGCGCGGTTCGTGGAGACGGGCGAGTTCTTTTATGATCACACCTTTGATATTCCCTACGGTGTGATGGTTCCCAAAGAGGTGGAAAACCTGCTGGTGGCGAGCGGCAAGAGCGTGTCAACCGAGCCGCAAGGTTTGATTCGCGGCATGTCCACCTGCATGGTGTTGGGGCAGGCGGCGGGCGCGGCGGCGGCCCTGTGCGCCCAGCAAGGGGTTACTCCGCGCACACTCGACACGCACGCGCTTCAGCAGACGTTGCTGGGGCAACAGGTGGATCTGGGGCCGCAGGAACGCTTAGGGGCGCTGGGGCTGGCGTAGGCGCGGTCTGCGGCTATGCTCCGGCGGCCCAGGCGTTGAACTGGAAGGCGATCTGCTCGAACAGGCCGATCACCATGAGAAAACCCATCGCAATCAGCAGGACGCCACCGGCAATGGACACGACGCGCAGATAGCGGCCCATGCGCCGTAGGGCCGGGACGGTCACATCCACCAGACCGGCCACGCCCAGGAACGGCAGACCCAGGCCCAGCGCGTACACCGCCAATAGCCCGGCCCCCGTCGTTGCCGTCTGGCTGTCTGCCGCCAGGAACAGAATGGCCGTCAGCACCGGCCCGACGCAGGGGGTCCACCCGGCAGCAAAGATCACCCCGATCAGGAAAGAGGCCCAGTAGTTGTTGCGCGGCTGGCTGCCCAGATCAAGGCGTTTTTCCATGTTGAGAAAGGGGATGGTGAGCAGCCCCGTCATGTTCAGGCCAAAGAGGATCAGAATGACCCCGCCGACCCTGGTCATGTAGGGGAGGATGGGGTAGAGCAGTCTGCCCAGCAGGCCCGCCGCGGCCCCCAGCAGCACAAACAGCAGGCCAAACCCCAGCACGAAGAACAGCGCATGGGTGAGGGTGCGTAGCCGTTGGGATTGGTTCAGGCCGCTGACCGCTGTGCCGGTCATATAGCCCAGATAGATCGGCACGAGCGGGAGCACGCAGGGGGAGAAAAAGGACAACAGCCCGGCCGCCAGCGCGGCGGTCAGCGTGACGTTCTGCGCGTCCATGTTACTCGTCTCTCACCAGATTTTCCTGTTTGGTGGCCGTTTGCACCTCGGCCATGCCTCGCTGGAGATAGGGGTACACCAGCAAGACAGTCGCCACCCCGAACAGCCCGCCGGTGGCTACCCGGCTGATCCATGTGCTTTCCCACAGCCCGAACAACTGCCCGAACCCGTCTACCGCCATCGGCAGGCAGAATAGCGCGAACTGCTTCAGCGACAGGGGCCGCAGGCGCTCGCGCAGCCAGTAGAAGGCGACCCCGGTTAACACCCAGGCCAGGTAGATGGCTACGTCTCGCTGGCAAATGGCTATTTTGTAGCCGATGGAAGCATCGCCCACAAAGCGCATCGGCACGCCATCCACGCCGAGCAGTTGCGTGAGCTGGTCGAGGGAATACACCGCCTGCGGCCCCCCGATAAAGAACGAGCGTTCGGGCAACTGGTGGCACAGGGGGCGAAAGATCGTATACAGTACGTTGGCGATCTTTTCCTGGCCCGCCAGCATGAGCGCGGGCGCCAGGGCGGGCAACACCAGATAGAACAGGCCAAACAGCACATTCACCAGCAGCAGCCAGTGACGGCTAATCCCATATATCAGGCGGGTCAGCCAACGGGTCAGCCGTTTGCTCCACATATCTAGCGCCGTTTCGCCGGAATTGGTAGTGGCATCCATTTTCATTACTTTCAACCTGATCTGTTAAGGCGGAGAACCACGCGCCTCCGCCTACGTCCTTACGTACGAGTTTTAACAAAATAGTTTGGTAACAGCTATTAGGATAGGCGGTTGAAACCGCGGCAACCGATTGCGTCGCCAGCTTGCTGGCGCCGCCATGCATGGCGCCGTCGCCCCTTCGGCGACTGCAAATCAGCCCACGAAGGTGAGCTTTGCAAACGTTGGTGCAGTTTCAACTGCCTACGAGATGGCACGTCGGCTTACCCAAGTATTTTGTCAATCTTTATACGCTTTGACCTGCTCTGGGTTGCGGCGGGCGAGCGCGGGCTATTCCATCAGGGCCTCGATTTGGTCGCGCAAGGCTTCCTCGCTCGACACGCCGATCCGGATATTCTGGATGATCCCTTCCTCGTCGATGAACACGCTCATGGGAATAGGGCGCACATAGTAGGCGCGGGCCGCCTCGCCTTGCTCGTCCAGCAGGACGGTAAACGACATATTCCAGGCTTTGACAGCCTCCTCCACCCTTTCGGGCGGCTCGAGCAGGTTGATGGCGACGATCTCCAGGCCATCTTCGTGGTACTCGTCGTACACCTCGACCAAATGCGCGATTTCGAGCTGGCACGCGCCGCACCAGCTTGCCCAAAAGATGAGTATCACCTTTTTGCCGCGCAGGTCGCTCAACGTGACCGCTTCGCCATCCAGGTTATTCAGTGTCAAGTCGTATGCTTCCTGCCCCACTTTGGGGACAGAGGGGGCGGCTGGCCTGGTTTGCGTGGCTGTCGGGCGGGGCGTAGCCGTTTCCGGGGGCGTGGCTGTTTCCAGCGCCACGGGCGAGGGTGTGGCCGTTGGCGCTGGGGCCTTGGCCAATGCCCGCCATATCGCCGAGGGCAAGCAGCCCGCGAGCAGCATCGCCACCAGTGGCAGCACGGTCAGCAGGCGCATTTTGGTAGATTTGTCGAACACACGCGTCTCCTTGGTCGGTAGTTCATCCAAGTGGTGGCGTCACGCAGCCGGGATACGTGCGGCGGCTGTTCGGCTGCCCTTGCAGGTGCGCGAGCAGGCTGTCGCTCTCTGATCATGCCTCGAACAGCCGCCGCAACTCTCTTGGATGGAATCAGAGCTAACCCTGAGTCACCGGGTAGCCGATGTCTTCAAGCACCCGTTTGGCCTCTTGCAGCGCCTTGTCGTCGGTATACTCCAGGTCAATCGTTTTGGTGGGTACGTCCACGTTCACCGAACTGATCCCCTCCACGCTGCCTAGCTCGCGTTTGATGGTCATGGCGCAGTGGGAGCACGAAATATCCTGGGCGACCAGCTTGGCATGCTTGCTCATCTCGCCGTTCCTTTCTAACGCAGGCTGCTTGTGCGTCTGCGTCTGCATACTGTAGTGTGTATCCCTATACCCCATAGGGGTATGTCTATCATACCAGAACTAGCCGCCGCTGTCAATAGCCGAAGCGACGGCCAACAGCTTGTGCAGGAATTGTACCAGTTATTTTCGGCTGTGGCGAATGACGGCATTGAGGATGTGCCGTGTGTTGGGTATCTTGGCCGCCGCCTGGTGTGGGGCGATGGGCGTAAGTGTGGTATAATGCTCGTCTGTGAGCATCAGGCTGACCTTCTGCCGGGCCTCCGGTGGACATAAAACAACGCTGACTGGGAGTGAAGGATGACTGCACAACTGTCTGCTATTCGCAACTTGTTGATTGACATGGATGGCGTAATCTACCGGGGCAAGATGGCCTTGCCGGGAGCAGTGGACTTGTTCCATTTCCTCCAGGAGCACGAGATGGGCTATCTGCTCGTGACCAACAACGCGACCCGTTCCCCGCGTCAGGTCGCGGACCAGTTGACCAGCATGGGGCTGGACGTGCCCGAATCTCGCATTCTCACCTCTGCGACTGCGTCGGCGGCATATCTCGCCACCATCGCCCCGGCGGGAGCCAAGGTGAACGTAGTGGGGGAGCGGGGACTCGTCGAGGCGATAGAGCAGCGCGGCTTTATGTTGGCCGGTCGAGACGCCGAGTACGTCGTTGCCGGGCTGGACAAGACCATCACCTATGAAAAGCTGTTGACCGCCTCGCTCGCCATTCGCGATGGGGCCACTTTTATCGGGACCAACCCGGACAAGACCTACCCCATGGAAAACGACATCGCTCCGGGCGCGGGCAGCATCCTGGCCGCCATCGAAGCCGCCACCGACGTGCAGCCCATCGTGGTGGGCAAGCCCGAACCCCTGGTGATCGAGCAGTCGCTGCAAATGCTGGGGGCCAAGGCCGAGGAGACGGCCATGCTGGGCGACAGGCTGGAAACCGATATTCTGGGAGGCTATCGCGCTGGCATCGCGACTATCCTGGTGCTGACCGGCATTTCCACGGCTGAGGAAGCAGCGGTTTATCCCGCCCCGCCCGATTGGATTTTCGACGATCTGCCTGCCATGCTGCGCGCCTGGCGGGAGGCGCTGGGCGAGCGATAGCACCTGGTCGGTAGGCCAGAGCGAAAGGGTCTGCAAAACGCGAGGTGACGAGTATGGACCTGCACATTCGAGAGGCCACGCCCGACGATGCAGAGACCATCGTGGCACTGATTGGCGAACTGGCGGCGATGGAGGGGGAAACCAGCCCATTGACCGCCGGTTATGCCGCGGCCTATCTATCCAGGCCGGGCGTTGGCGTGCTGCTGGCCGAGGAAGCGGGGCAAGCGTTGGGCCTGCTCAGTTATGGCATCCGCGCCAACCTGTATCACGCGGGGGATACTTGCGTGATAGACGAGCTAGTGGTGCGTGAGGACGCGCGGGGGCGGGGCGTGGGCAGTGCGCTGCTGCGGGCCGTCATTTCCCGCGCCCAGGCGGCGGGTTGCGCCGAAATCTCGGTGAGCACCATGCCCGACAACGCCCGGGCCATCGCGTTCTATCGCCAGCACGGGTTTACCGACGAGGCCGTCTACCTGGAGCAGCATTTCTAGTTGCAGCGAGCGAGCCACGCCTATGATGCTGTTGCTGCGGCATCAAGTTGTCGCGGTAACTTGATGCCGTGGCACTCTGAATAGACATAACGGACCTGCACGAAACTTTACACCACTCCTTCCTCGTAGTATACTTGTACAGACAAGTTGGCGGATGGGAGGAGGAAAATAGTAGCTATGTTGTTCTTTGACCCATTCTACTTTCTGTTCGCCCTGCCTGCCTTGATCCTGGGCCTCTACGCGCAGTTCAAAGTGCGTAGTGCCTATGAAAGGTATCAGCGTGTGCGGAATGCGGGCAATATGGCGGGTTTCGAGGCTGCTCAACGGCTGCTGGCTATCAGCGGTCTGCATAACGTTGGGATACGGGAGACGCGCGGCACGCTATCGGACCACTATGACCCTCGCAATAGGACGTTGAACCTTTCATCGGGCGTGGGGCGTTCGCCGTCGGTAGCTTCCCTGGGGATTGTGGCTCATGAAGTGGGCCACGCGGTACAGCATGCGGAGAATTACGGGCCGATGAGGCTGCGCTCGGCCATTGTGCCCGTTGTGCAGCTCGGTTCCTGGCTGGGGCCGATTATCTTTTTTGCTGGCTTTTTGCTGCAAATACCGAACGTGCCATTGATTGGCTTGCTCCTGTTCTCCGGCACGCTCGTGTTTGCGCTGGTAACGTTACCCGTAGAGCTGAATGCGAGCAAGAGGGCCATTGCGCTGCTCAAGGATGGGCGCATGATCAGCGCCACTGAGGAGGAGGGGGTGCGGTCGGTGTTGTCGGCGGCTGCCCTGACCTATGTGGCGGCAGTTGTGCAGGCTCTTTCGACGCTGCTCTACTTTGTGTTTCTGCTCAGTGGCTCTCGCCGCCGTAGCTGACGCGGCTTCTGTTGGTCGCAACCACCGACAGGCAAGTGGATGAATGGTAAACGCGGGCTGTTCGCCCCTGTCTATGAGGGCTTGACAGGGGCGAGCAGTCGCGTGGATAGATATACAGGTGAAGCATGGCAGCCGACAAAATTAACCTGCTGGACCTGACCCTTCCAGAGTTGGTGCAACTCGTCGTCGAGTGGGGAGAGCCGCGCTTTCGCGCCACGCAGATCTGGCGGTGGCTGTATAGCACTCTGGCTGGCGACCCGGCGGAGATGCTGAACCTGCCCAAAGACCTGCGGCAGCGGCTTCAGGAACAGACCTATGTCGGCTATCTCAAGCCCATCACCTCGACGATGGACGAGGACCATCTCACCGAAAAAGTCCTGTTTGAGACGATTGACGGGCAGTATTTGGAAACGGTGCTGATGCGCTATACCAACCGCAACACCATCTGCGTCTCCTCGCAGGTCGGTTGCCCGATTGGCTGCACCATCTGCGCCACGGGGCAGCGGGGGTTTGTGCGTAACCTCACCACGGGCGAAGTGGCAGCCCAGACGTTGCACTTTGCCCGCAAACTGCGCGACGAAAACGCCCATGTCACCAATGTGGTGTTCATGGGCATGGGCGAGCCGATGCTCAACTTTGACGCGGTTTGGCGCTCGATCCTCAACCTGAACGACCGGGAAGGGCTGGCGTTGGGTTCGCGGCGCTTTACCATGTCCACGGCGGGGGTTGTGCCAGGCATCGAGCGGCTGGCTCGCGAGTCGTTGGCTGTGGGGCTGGCCATATCCCTGCACGCCCCGGATAACGCCCTGCGCGATCAGCTTGTGCCGATCAATCGGCGCTACCCGCTGGAGCAGGTGATTCCGGCCAGCAAGTTCTACATCGAGCGCACGGGGCGGCGGGTAACGTTCGAGTACGCCTTGATGGATGGGGTCAACGACTCGGACGACCACGCCAGGCGCACAGCCGCGCTGCTGCGCGGCCTGCTCTGCCACGTCAATCTGATCCCCATGAATCCCACGCCAAATGTGGCCTATCGCCCCTCCCCGAATGAGCGCGTATTGCGCTTTCAGGAAATCCTGGTCAAAGAGCGCATCCAGACCACGGTGCGGTTGCGTCGCGGGGTGGATATTCAAGCGGGCTGCGGGCAATTGCGGGGCCAATATCTGGACACATCACAATAGCTGCGAAAGGATGATATGACGGAGAAACGTCGTGTGCGCATCTCGCCGTCCATTCTATCGGCGGACTTTGCGCGGCTGGGGGAACAGGTGCGTGAAGCGGAAGCGGCGGGGGCCGATTCCATTCACGTGGACGTTATGGACGGGCATTTCGTGCCCAATATCACCATCGGGCCGCTGGTAGTGCGCGCTCTGCGCCCATTGACGCGCCTGCCGCTGGAAACCCATCTGATGATCGAGCAGCCAGAGCGCTATATCGAAGAGTTTGTGCGGGCTGGGGCCGACATGGTCACGGTGCATGTAGAGACTTGTCCGCACCTTGACCGCACGTTGCACCAGATTCGCGAAGCTGGGGCGTCACCGGCGGTCACGTTGAATCCCGCCACCCCTCTGGTTATGCTGGAGGAGGTGTTGGAGCAGGTGGACCTGATTCTGGTGATGACGGTGAACCCCGGCTTTGGCGGGCAAGAGTTCATCCCCTCGATGTACGACAAAGTG
>JAAYXX010000126.1 GCA_012515695.1 Chloroflexota bacterium | reverse complement strand
GATGGACCGGGAGATAAGCGACCATGTTTACCTGCTTCCCGTTCGTTGAGCGCCGCCTATTTGCGGGCGGCCATCGTTTTCCGTGCCGGGCGTGGGGGGCGGGATGACCACTGTCGACACCGATGGGGAGATAGCGTCTGAAGCGATACTCTGAGTGACAATGCTCCTTGGCCCCGGCTCTTTACAAGGTAGGGATCAAAGCCGATGAACGATCACAGATTAGCGAGAATCCTGTTCCCTATGGTGCTGGTTATTCTGCTAACGAGCGCGTTTGTTCCCGCCACTTCCACCCCTGCCCCAACGACGCCGGAGGTCTGGCCGCACGGGGCGGAATCAGAAGCACAAACCTCTTACCAGGGCTGGTTTCCGAGCACGTTTGGCAACGCAGTCACCGCCGATGGGAAAACAGCGTATGTCACCTTTGACTTTGACGATGCGGTATTTGTCATCGACCTGGAAACATTCACCATCGTTGATTCCATCGATGTCTCTCCTGCGGGGAGCATGCTCGGCTCAGGCTCGGCGGTATTGAGCCAGGATGGGAATGCGCTGTACGTGTCCAACGTATCCGCCCAAAACCTCATGGTGATCGATACGCAGGCCCGGCGCGTGACGGCTGTGCTGCCCCTGAGACCCCTGTATGCCGTTCCTATTGCGCTGTCGGATGATGGCAATAGACTCTATGTGCCGTCCGTGGAGGGGCTGTATATCGTTCAGACTGCCGACCTCACCTATGAGCATATCCACATTCCCGGCGTGGTATTTGGCCCCGTGGTCCCTTCCTCCACGGACCCCCATCTGGCTTACTGCATCGGAGCTTTTATCCTGCCCCCGGATACCTGGCAGTCCGCGTTCTTTTTGCTCGATACATTGGATCATACGATTCGTCGCCATGTGTACCTCTCGGATCAAGTTGCGCCGCCAGAGCTACCCGGAGGTCGCCGCAAGCTGGTAGTCGATCCTACCGAGACGCGAGCGTATTACGGCTGGCTGGGGGGCACGAGCGACAAAGGGGTGGGGTGCTTCAACGAGATTGATCTGAGTAGCCTGGATGTCCAGTCCACGCCGATGGAGAACGGCGTCGCCGATTTTGCCTTGAACGAGGACAAGAACAAGATCTACTTGCTGGAGTTCTGGAGCGGTGGCGGGTCACCCAATAGCCTGGAAATTCGGGAATGGGATATCGCAACGCAAGCGATTGCCCGCACGATTCCCTTGTCCCCGTCCAGCGACCAACGGGCAATCGTGATCGATCCCAGTGATGCGGATTATTTGTATATGTCAGAGGGAGATTTCAACCTCTTCCGCAAAGTCGAGATCAGCACTGGCAAAGAGGTCGCCCGGATCAAGTTCAACAAGTCAACCTTGCAGCCCTATGCCATCGTCGAGCACAACAACATCGGATATATCGGATGCCACCGCTCGCAAAGGATCTTTAAATTGGATCTGGCGTCTGGCGAGTTGATAGGTAGCTTTCTGTTGCCTCAACCGTATATGCAAGGCTGGGGGTTCTATCAGGACAAGTTCTATGTGAGCGATGGGAACGATCTTGTTTACGCGCTCGATCCCTCGAACGGCGCAATTCTGGAAACCTACCATCTGAGCACGCGGCTACAGCCCATCTTTTTCACCTTTTACGGGGATAAAATGGCTGCCCTGGATTACGAGACGGCCATGATTGCGAAGCGGCTGCTTGTGTTCGATGCCAACACCATGACGTTGATAAAGGCCGTTGGCCTGCCCCGCGAGCCGTATGGCGACAAGGTGATCGTCTCCCCTGATGGCTCCAAGCTATATATCGCGCACGGCCCGATGTGGGGCGTCAGCACCATCGAAATCTACGATGCGCAGACAGTCGAGCTTCTCCATGTGATCACAATTCCGCCCGGACCCCAACCGCCCACCCGTGGTGTGACCAGCTTTATCCAGGCTGATTTCGATCAAGCCAACAGGATCGTCTACCTGGCCGGGTGGGGATCAATCTACCGAATTGATATGGACACGAACGCGCTCATCGACATTCTGGATGTCTATGACGTCTATGCCTTGCGAGGGGCGGATGGCTGGCCTCCTACGGGGCTGTCTGGCGTCATTCTCTCTCCCAGGAAGGACAAACTGTTCGTGACCTCTTTGGATTCGCATTGCCTGTTTACCTATGATCTGGCGCGTTCTGCATGGGATACCAAAATCACCAACCTGCGGGGGTTCTTTAATACGGATGTGGCGACCTCGCCAGATCGGCGTTACCTGTACGTCACAAACGAGCGCAGCGATAGTGTCACGATGGTGGATTTATCATCCGGCGATGTCACCAAGGTCATCGACCTGGGTGCCTATCTGCACGAGCTCTATCTGCCTTTGGTGCTCAGATGATGGGATTGTGCGTTGCAGACCGGGGAAGGACGCGAAGGTAATATAGGCGTAAACACACCCCGATTGGGGCGGCGAGCAGGGGTGGATGGCGGGCATATCGGGACCCTACTTGCGTAAGAATGCGCCCT
Source organism: Chloroflexota bacterium (assembly GCA_012515695.1). Lineage (GTDB taxonomy): Bacteria > Chloroflexota > Anaerolineae > UBA1429 > UBA1429 > JAAYXX01. The sequence goes on along the minus strand of JAAYXX010000126.1, from coordinate 6,052 downwards.
CGACTTGGCCGCCCAGGGAGACGTTCAGTCGATTTGAAGCCTGGGACAGCAGGACACCCGAGGAACACGTTGAGCACATTCGGAAACGCTTGAGCGATTAAAAGACAGCAAAGACTGGTAGAGTGGAAAGCGATTAAAGAGGCTCAAGGGATGCGGCGGTGATTGCCGCCGCACAACGAGTTGCTGCCCGATGCAGCATAGTCTTCTTGACAAGCTAGGTGATGTCATTCATACTGCATATAGGCTCTGTTGATGATCGGCTCCCAAACAGCCAGTCTATGCGCATTGCTCGACCTTTGCGAAATCGATGAGAGGCGAATCTTTTGGGAGCTTGGGGCCAAGCCTCTATTGAGCGTTTGTTCTATGAAATAGGAGTAGATAGCATGCCAAGGCAACTGACGGCAATCATCGAACGCGAGGGGGATGGCTATGTGTCCTTCTGCCCGGAGCTAGATATTGCCAGTCAAGGGGATACCATCGAAGAAGCGCGCGAGAATCTGCGGGAGGCGTTGGAACTGTTTTTCGAAACCGCTTCGCCAGACGAAATTCAGCCTCGCTGGCACGATGAAGTATACATAACACAACTGGAGATTGCCGCTGGATAAGATGTTACAGCCGTTCCCGCCGCAGCGATCCGTTGTTATCCCCGTCCCAGCGCCCGCACGGCCAACTCGGCGTATACCTGGGCGGCGGCCTCGATATCCTTCAGCCTGATCTGGTCGTTTACCGTGTGGGCGTAGCGTTCCTCGCCGGGGCCAAAGCCGATGGTGGGGATGCCCGCCACCCCCGCCGTATAGACGCCGTCCGTGGCAAAATCCCACTTGCCCACATGGGGCACAAAGTTCAGCACCTCTTCGATCACCCGCGAAGTCAGTAGAAGCAAGGGGTCTTCTTCCGACGTGACCCAGTAGGGGAAATGCTGGCGGGCAGACACGTCATAGCCGGTATAACTAACGGCCTGGTATTCCGGCACCTCGATGGTGGCCTGCACCCCTTCCCGGCTGAGGATGCGGCGAATTTCGGCCAGTGCCTTGGCCTCTGTTTCGCCCACCGTCAGGCGACGGTCAATGTACAGCGTGCAATTGTCGGGAACCACGTTGCGGCTACCGGCCAGGCTGCTGATCTCGGTGACGGCGATGCTCCCTTTGCCGAGGAAAGAGTCGTTGTTCAGTTGCGGGGCCAGCAACTCCAGGCCCACAATCGCGCGCGCGGCGGCATAGATGGCGTTGATGCCCCGGTCGGGCGTGGATGCGTGGCAAGAGCGCCCGTTGATGGTCACGCGAAACTCGATGCGGCCCCGATGCCCCCGCGATAGCTGCAAGTCGGTGGCCTCGCCGATCACCACCATGTCCGGGCGGATGCCGTCCTGTTCGATGACGTGCCCGATGGCAACCCCTTCGCAGGGTTCTTCCTGCACCACGCCGACCACGTACAGGTCGCCCTGAAGCTGGACCCCGCTATCCACCAGCGCCTTGCCCGCGTAGACCATTGCGGCCAGCGCGCCCTTCATGTCTGCCGCGCCGCGCCCATACAGCACGCCCTGGTCAATCAGGCCCGCGTATGGGTCAATTTCCCAGGCGGCCAGGTCGCCCACGTCCACGGTGTCCATATGCCCATCGTAGAGTAGCTTTTTGCCGTGCCCCGGCCCAATGCGCCCGATGACGTTCCCCATCTGATCGGTGAACACCTCGCCAAAGCCCACCTTGCGCATTTCATCGGCCAGGAGAGCGGCGATTGCCCCTTCCTGAGCGGATGGGCTGGGGGTGCGGACGAGCTGCTGCGCAAAGGCGGCGAGGGCGTCACGGTCGATGATTTTCGAGATTAGAGCCATATCTTGATTCTACCCTTTGCACTCGATTCTGGCTGGAACGTTGTGCCAGCGCGTCAGGAATTTGGGGCTAATATGCGCCAGAACCCAACAGGACAGTTGGAATCGTCTTGATCAGTATACGCAAATCCAGAAGTGGTGACCAATTCTCGATATAGTAGATATCCAGCAGGACCATCTCGTCAAAGGTCAGGTCGCTGCGCCCGCTGACCTGCCACAGCCCTGTAATGCCCGGTGACACTTCCAGGCGGCGCAAATGCCACGGCTCGTATTCCATCACCTCCGAGGGGAGCGGCGGGCGCGGGCCAATCAGGCTCATTTGCCCTTGCAGCACGTTCCACAACTGGGGCAATTCGTCCAGGCTGGTGCGCCGCAAAAAGCGGCCCACTCGCGTGCGGCGCGGGTCGTTACGCATTTTGAACAGCGGGCCGCTGGCCTCGTTCATGGATGCTAATACGGCCACCTGGGCCTCGGCGTTGACGCACATGGAGCGGAACTTGAAACAGTAAAATCTGACCCCGTCTCGGCCCACGCGCAGTTGCTTGAAAATTACCGGCCCCGGCGAATCCAGTTTGATGGCAATGGCGATCAGCCCCATAAAGGGCGACAGTAGCAGCAGGCTAATGGCCGAGACGAGTATATCCATTCCCCGCTTGAGCACCACCTGCCAGTCGCGCAGCGCAGGCTCGCGAATGCCCAGCAGCGGAACGCCGTGGACGTTCTCCACGACCACCTTGCTCAACGTCATCTGGAACAGGTCGGGCACAATGCGCACCTGGACGTGATCTCGCTGGCACTGGTTCATGATGCTCAAGATTTTGCGGTGCGAAATCCAGGGCAGGGTGATGATGACTTCGTCAATATCGTGGGTGGCGATCAGTTCCGGCAGCTTGTCCGTTGTGCCGAGGGCGGGGTAGCGGCCAATATCCGTCTGGGCTTTTTGCGGGTCGTCGTCCACAAAGCCGACGATCTTGTACCCCAGTTCGGGGCAGGCGACGACGATGCGCATAATCGAGCGGGCAATCTCGCCTGCGCCGACGATCAGCAGGCGATCCACGCCCAGCCCGCGCCTGCGTCGCGTGGCGACGATGCGGCGCTCGATGGCCCGCGACGTGCTGAGCAGCAGCACGATGATGGTCCCCGTGTAGCCAAAGATCAGCCGAGAGTAATAGTCTGGGGTGGACAAGAATACCACAAAGATCATGGCAGCCACGCCGACCAGCGTGCCGCGCACCACGATGTAGAACTCGTCGAACCACAGCCGCCCCCGCTCGTTTCGATAGGCTCCCTCTAGCCAATAGACCAGCAGCAGAATGCCTGTCAGGGCCAGGGCGCTGGGAACGTACACGTCAAAGCGGACGTAAAAGGCCGGTTCGACGGGCAGGAACCATTGCAGATCGTACCGAATCCAATACGCGATCCCAAAGGACAGCAGCACCAGGATGGCATCCGTAACAGGTCGCAGGTAGGTCCAGGGGCCGCGATTATGTCTGGAAGTCATCTCGATTAATCTCCCAGAATCCTGTGATAGAGTTGGGCTGTTTGTAGGGCAGTGGATTTCCAGGAATATAGTTTGGCGCGAGCCAGCCCCGCTTCTCGAAGGGCCTGACGGCGCGCAGGGTCGTCTAGCAGCGATTGGATTGCGTTCGCCAGGGCCTCCACGTCATGGGGGGGCACGGTCAAACCCGCCTCGCCCACCACTTCGGGCAGCGAGGACACGTTAGACACGATGACCGGCGTGCCGCAGGCCATCGCCTCTAGCGGCGGCAGGCCGAACCCCTCGTACAGGGAGGGATAGACGAACAAATCGGCGGCGTTATACCAGACGGGCAACTCGGCTTCGGGGATATATCCCGGAAAGATCACTGCATCGCGCAGGCCCAACTGCTCCACGCGGGCGTATATCTCTTCATAATACCACCCTTTGCCCCCGGCGATCACCAGTTGGTGGGCAAAACCGGGGCGCTGGCGCAGCAGAGCATACGCCTCGATCACCGCCAGGACGTTCTTGCGCGGCTCCAGGGTTCCCAGATAGAGCAGCATCCGATCGGGCAGTTCGTAGCGTTGCCGCAGTGCGCGCACCGGTTCCGGGTCGTCGAGGGGGTGCATCTCCTCGGCCACGCCCGCCGGGATCGTCACCACCTTTTCCGGGGGTACGCCCAGAATGCGGAGGACGTCGGCGCGGGTGCTCTCCGAGTCGGCAATAATCTGCGTGGCGCGCCGAACCGTCTGGCGGGTCAATTGCTGAAGATAGAGCCGGTTAAAGCGCCGGAATAGCTCGGGAAACAGGTCAAAGGTGAGATCATGGATGGTAACGACGAGCGGGCAGGGGGGCAAAAGCGGCCCCACATAGACCGGCGCGTGCAAGAGTTGGAGCCTGTCGCGCCGCCCCGCCCAGGGCTGGGCCAATTGCTCCCAGGCGATGCGCGCCAGAGGGTTGTCTGTGCGCCAGCGAGAGGGGCGTTGGTTCCACCCCGCAAACTGGCGATGCCCCGGCCCCAAGAAGGCGACATAATCAAGCTGCTCATCCACCAGGGGCAGATGTAGCAGCAGGTTATGGATATAGCGGCTGACGCCTGCGCTGCGATAGTTCTCGTCTAATGACAGGAGATGCGCGTTCAATCCGACGCGTGGTCTGGCTCTATCTGCTTGAGAATTGGGCGCAAGGTTCATCACCAACCAATCCCGGATGGTATTTCTTACGAACTCGCACAAAATCGTTCGGTAACAGCCCTTAGGATGGGCGGTTGAAACCGCGGCAACCGTTGCATCGCCAACAAGTTGGCGCGTCGCCCTTCGGCGACTGACTCCTCAGCCTGCGAAGGCAGGCTTTGCAAACGTTGGTGCAGTTTCAACTGCCTACGAGATAGCGCGCCAGGATGGCGCGGTTACGAGCATAGAGCGCGGTAAAAGGCTACTGTCTCGGCGGCGATATGGGCCTGGGTATAGTGGGCCAGCACGCGAGCGCGCGCCCGCTGCCCCACAGCGCGGCGGCCTGCTTCCTCCCCGCGCACCCTGTCCAGCAAGGCGCGCAACGCTGCCGCATCCCCTTCGGGGAAAACCCATCCCCCGTCGCCGATCACGTGGGGAATCTCCCCAGAATCCGAGCCGATCACCGGAACCCCGCAGGACATGGCTTCGATCAAGACCCGCCCAAACTGCTCTTTCCAGTTGGGGCGCGTGAGGGATGGCAGCACAACAACGTCCATCGCCGCCAACCGCTCTGGCATCTCGGACGAGGCGACCCGGTCGTGGAATGCCACCCGCTCGGCCAGGCCCAGGGTTTGCGCGTGGGCCTGCAACGCGGCCCGCATGGGGCCAGCTCCGTACAGCTCTAGCCGCCATTCCCCCGCCAGCCCGGCTACGGCATCCAGCAGCAGGTCCAGCCCCTTTTCGGGAACCAGCCGCCCGGCGAACCCGATGGTAAAAGGCCGCTCGTCTCGCTGGTGGTCGGGCGGGCGCGGGGCGAACAGGCTGGGGTCCACCCCGAATTGCGGGATGATCTCCACCGGCCCGCGATACCCCTTCTCCCGAAGCACCTGGACGGCGCTATGATTGCCCGCGATGGCCCCATCGGTGTGGCGGTAGACGTACCCCTCCATATTGCGAAAAGGGGGGGGATAGCGGCGCAGCAGGTTTTGCCAGGTGAAGAACAGCGTCTTGGCCCCTATGCGCCGGGCGACCCGCATCGCCAGGTAGGTCGCCAGGTTATACGGCTCCTCGTCGATGTGGCAGAGGTCGGGCCGGGAGCGGCGCAGAATAGAGGCCAGCATGGGGTAAAAATGGGCGTGGAACGAGCCATTGAATAGCATGGGAGTTACGATCAATTCATAGCCCTGCGTGTGCGCTCGCTCTAGCTCTAGTTTGCGGCCATTCTCTCGCCAGTATTGGGGCACCACTACCGTCAAGGTAATGTCCTGGTAGGCAGCTATTTCCTCCAGCTTGCGCTGGTAAGCGCCCACAATACAGGCTTTGGATATCATGGTAACGCGCAATGTGCTTCCCCAACGTTCACTCAACCGACCATCACCATCCTGCCAGCCCTATTCTAGTCACACGTTCGCCTTCTGTAAAACGCGCGCATCGCCAGTGGAGCCCCCTCACCCCCGGCTGTACCCAGCCGCTCCCTCTCCCAAAGGGCGAGGGCGGCATACATGCCGAGCCAAACTCCTTCTCCCCCTGGGAGAAAGCGGCATACATGCCGGTGCCCCGGAGGGGCGGATG
>JAAYXX010000125.1 GCA_012515695.1 Chloroflexota bacterium | reverse complement strand
TGGGCCCTCTCTAGCGCCGCCTCTACATACTCTAGCAACATGGAGACACCTCCTTGACGGTTCCCCCTCTTGGCCTCTGCTTCTCAACCAGTATAGCATCGCAGCGGCTCAGGGTCAACCCTGGCCCCGACCCGGCGATGGACCATCAGACAATATCCGCGAACGTCTTTTCCGTATTGCGGAAAAACACCAGCCCACTGGCCAACACCGCCAAGGCAATGGCGATGGATACGGCAAACAGCCCGCCTGGCGCCGCCGCATCCTCCAGGTGCGCGCCGAGCAGCGCCCAGCGAAAGCCCTCGACCACGCCGGTCATTGGGTTCAACGCCAGCAAAAAGCGGAACTGCTCCGGGATCAGTGTGCTGCCATAGATCACCGGCGTCAGATACATCCAGATCTGCACCAGGAACGGCACCAAATAGTTGACGTCACGGTAGCGCACGTTCAACGCCGATAGCCACAGCCCAAACCCCAGCGCCGTCACCATCGCCAGCAGCATAAACCCGGGCAACAGGGCCACCGCTGGCGTGGGCGCAATGCCGTAAAAGACCATCAGCCCGATCAGCACCAGGAAGGCGATGCAGAAATCCACCAGCCCCGCTACCACCCCCGAAATGGGGATGATCAGTCGCGGAAAGTACACCTTGGTGATCAGGTGGGCGCTGCCCACCAGGCTGGTCGACGCGCGGCTGAGAGAACTCGAAAAATAGTTCCAGGGTAGCAGCGCGCTATAGGCAAAGATCGGGTAGGGCACGCCCCCCGAGGGCACTTGCAGCAGCCCGCCAAACAGCACGCTGAACACCACCATGCTGATGACCGGTTGCAGCACGATCCAGGCCACGCCCAACAGCGTCTGCTTGTAGCGCACCTTCAGATCGCGCCACACTAAAAAGTACAGCAGCTCGCGGTACTCCCACACCGCCCCGAACTTGAGCGATGCCCAGCCCCGAGTCGGTTCGATCACCACCGTGGGGATCTCAACCGCTGGCTGCCCGACAGACTCCCTCATCGCATCCACCCCAGCGCCTGCCCCACGAACTGATAAAAGGCCTCTCGATGGCCCTCGGCATACACGAACCGGCGTTTCAGCCCTTCAGGCACGTCGGTCCCCACCGGATGGTTTTCCAGGATCCACTCCAGCGTCGAGGCCAACGTTTCCCGCGCAGTCACATAGTACGCGGGCGACAGAGCATCGGGATGGTCGGCCGTCACAGCGGGAGCCTTCAGATGATTGTAGCGCGCCCACCTGTCGTAGAGAAGGACCGGGATTCCATTCTGAATCGCCTCCTCTGCCGCGGTGGACGTGTCGGTCACCAACGCATCAGCCAGGGCCAAAACCCCCGCAAAGGATACACGATTGCCAGTATCCACCACAGCGTTGCGCGGCAAGTCGACCAATGTTTCCACATCGGCGATGGTCAGGCTTGGGGCGGGATGCAACCGCAGAACCAGGTACAGGTTCCTCCAATCGGCCACCATCTCGGCCAGGTCGGCCGCCGTACTGAGCACCTCGTCCCGCGTCTGTGCCACGTGAAAGGGAGCCATCCACTTGTTGGACGGCGCATAGACAAGGATCGCGCCCGGTCCCCCCATCCTTTCGAAAAAGCGCTGACGCTGCTCTTCACGGTCGGCGTCCGTCAACCGTGACCAGATCAATGGGCCCGTCTCGATCCGTTGCCCGCCATACCCACTCCACTCCAGATAGCCCGCGGTCAGCGGCGATTGGGCCGCCACGTAGGGGAAATCCTCGGTCACCAGCTCGATGCCGATTTGCCCGATGCCCATTCCCTCCACATTGCTCCCGGGTGGGACCAAAGCCTTCATAGGAATCAACAATGCGGAGATTCCACGCTGCCCGCACAAGGTCGCCAGCGACTGATGGACGTGAGATCCCGATGGCGCGATCATCAGATCCGGCTGGACGTGGCCGAGTAGATGCCCTTGCGCCTTGGCAATCCCGTAGAATTCATCAATTTGGGGAAGAACCCAATCGCGAACCCTGGCGCGAAACTCGTCCAGGAACGACACGTCGCAATGCACAAGCCGATCACCGATCCGCTCCAGCAACCTGGCAAGGGCCCTCTCCAGAACCGGCATGGCTCGAGATTCCCCCTCTCCTCGGAGCGAATCCGCGATCATGGGCACAGGAACATCGAGCACGCGACGGCCCGGTTGGATGCGCAACGCCCGGCAGGCCAGGGTAAACAACGCCAGGGCCAGCTCCTTGCCTTGGCCGTAGCAGTGATATCGCAACGACAGAACCCTGGTCCCAGGAAACCGCTCGCCAATCGACCGCAGCAAAACGGCGTCTTGGCCACCGATAAGACCGGCCGACAACACCAGTCGGTCGCCAGGCCAGAATCCGCAGGCCCGGCAATAGGCCGCGATCATGAGCCGCTCCAGCCATCCAAAAGGCGCCTTTCCTTTATCGGGTGGCTGAGGCCCAGTTGAGGGGGCGACGGCATCGGGCAAAACTGCCTCAAACGCGATGCCATAGCCAAGGCTAAACTTGCGAGCCAGCGAACCCAGATCCGCCCCCGTTCTTGAATTCACACAGGCAGCGAATTGGCTGGACGGATGGGCGC
>JAAYXX010000124.1 GCA_012515695.1 Chloroflexota bacterium | reverse complement strand
CTTTTCGCGGATCCCCCTCATCCGCCCTTCGGGCATCGGCATACCTGCCGCTCGGCAGCATGCCGCCTTCTCCCGGGGGGAGAAGGCGAGCAAGCGCGGCAATATGCCACCGGCATACATGCCGCCCACGCCCCCTGGGAGAGGGCGGCTTTCAGCCGGGCGGCTGGGTACAGCCGGGGGTGAGGGTAGTGAGGGGGATCTGCTGGCCGTGACAATCAAGTGTTAGCACCATTGAGCATCCCTGCTGGCTCTCCCACGCGCCCACATACCCAGGCGTGAGGAATCCTCTATTCCCCCAAATACTCCAAAATGTCGGTGATCTGCGACACGACCAAGTCGGGATGGACCGCCGCGAAATACTCGGCGGATTCGCCGGGGGGCAACACCCCCACCGTGCGCGCCTGCACGCTCTGCCCGGCCATTACATCCATCGGGTGATCGCCACACATCACCGCCCATTCCCCCGTCGTGCGCAGAGCATCCAGCGCGGCCAGCAAATGCCGGGGATCAGGCTTGACAAAGGGTACGTCGTCCCGCGTCAGCAGCACATCATGCGCCAGATCATTGCGCCCTATCACCTGCAAGACGGCCTCGCGGCAATTGCGCGTCACGATAGCCACCCCCAGCCCCCGCGACCTCAGGAGGCGCAGCATCTCTGGCACGCCGGGGAACACCTCCGCTCGCTCCGCCGCCTCCAGCTCGACCTCCACAATGGCCCGATGGGCCGCGGCGGCGAACTCGCCGGCGGCAAATTGGCCGGCGGCGAATTCGTCGGCAGCAGCAGCCGCCCCCGACGAGCCGTTCTCATTGCCTAAACGCGCAGCCACCCGCTCGATCAACTCCAGCGTATACAGCCGGGCATATTCCTCAACTGGCACGCCCCACCGCGCCACAATATCCAGCACGCGCTGCTTCATCAGGCCAAAGTCAATCTCCTGGTGAATCAGCGTCCCGTCAAAGTCGAATAAACAAGCGCGAACGTTTTTTAGCATACGCCTCATAAAAAATAGCTCGGTAACAGCCATTGGGATGGGCGGTTGAAACCGCAGCAACCGTTGCCTCGCCAGCTTGCTGGCGCGCCCACCTTCGTGGGCTACAGTCGCCGCTTCGTAGACTCGTTTCCTAGCCGCCGAAGGGCGGCTTTGCAAGCGTTGGTGCAGTTTCAACTGCCTACGAGATAGCCCGGCGGGTTATCATAGGACCGTGTGTAATAGTTCGGGGATCTGGTCTGGCTGGTCGGCCACCAGCACCCCCACCTCCCGCAACGCCTCGATTTTGTGCGACGCCGTCCCGCTGCTGCCCGCGATAATAGCCCCCGCGTGCCCCATGCGTCGCCCCGGCGGGGCTGTGCGCCCGGCCACGAGCGCCACCACCGGCTTGTTCACGTGGTCAGCGATAAACGCGGCGGCCTGCTCCTCGGCGTTCCCGCCAATCTCCCCGATCAAGACAATCGCCTCAGTCTGGGGGTCTTGCTCGAACAGGCGCAGCACGTCCACAAACGAGATCCCGTTCAGCGCGTCGCCACCAATGCCCAGGCAGGTCGATTGCCCCAGCCCGGCCCGCGTCAACGCCCACACCACTTCGTAGGTCAGCGTTCCGCTGCGCGAAACCACACCGACCTTGCCCGGACGGTGAATGTACCCCGGCATGATGCCCACCTTGGACGCGCCCGGCGTGATGATCCCAGGGCAGTTCGGCCCCAACAGGCGCACAGGTTTGTCTTCCAGATAGCGCATCACCCGCATTGCATCCCACAAGGGCACCCCCTCGGTGATGCAGACGATCAGCGCGATGCCCGCATCGGCGGCTTCCAGGATGGCGTCCACCGCAAAAGCCGCCGGAACATAGATGATGGACGTGTTGGCCCCCGTGCGCTCGACAGCCGTCCGCACATCATCATAGACGGGCACCCCTTCGACAACCTGCCCGCCCTTGCCGGGCGTCACCCCCGCCACTACCTGCGTGCCATAGTCCAGCATCTGGCGGGTATGGAACGCCCCCTCGCGCCCGGTAATGCCCTGCACCAACAAGCGCGTCCCAGCGTCTACCAGAATGCTCATGCGGCACCTCCCCCGGCCCTGGCCGCAGCCACCGCCAGACGCGCCGCTTCGGCCAGGCTGGCTGCTGTGGGCAAGTGGGCCTGCTCCAAAATGGCCCGCCCCTCCGCCTCGTTCGTGCCCACCAGCCGGACGACAATGGGCATTCGCGGCTGCAACTCCTCCAGCGCCGCCACGATCCCCCGCGCCACCTCGTCGCAGCGGGTAATGCCGCCAAAGATATTGACCAGCACCGCCTTGACCTTGGGGTCCGAAAGGATGATCTCCAGCGCGATGCTCACCCGCTCGGCACGCGCGCCGCCCCCTATGTCGAGAAAGTTGGCCGGTTCGCCGCCGTACAGCTTGACCACGTCCATTGCTGCCATCGCCAGCCCCGCGCCATTCACCATGCAGCCGATGTCGCCATCCATCGGGACATAACTAATGCCCGCCTCACGCGCCTGGCGCTCGGCGGGCAGTTCGTCCGCGGGCAATTCGCCCGCAGTATCTCGCATGGCTATCAAGTCGGGATGTCGGAACAGGGCACTATCGTCCAGGGTCATTTTGGCGTCCAGGGCCAGCAGTTGCCCCTCGTCCGTGATCACCAGGGGGTTGATCTCGGCCAGCGTGGCCTCGGTCTCGGCAGCCACGTGGTAGAGCGCCTGCCCGATAGCCTGAAACGGGGACCATAGCTCTTTGGGGAGGTCGAGTACCCCCGCCGCCTGTACCAGATGATACGAGCGCAGCCCCAGAAACGGGTCCAGGTGCAGGGTACGCACCCGCTCCGGCTGGGCGCGGGCCGCCTCCTCAATCTCGACGCCGCCCTCGGCGGAAACAAGCAGCGCCATGCGCCGCGCCGCCCGGTCAGCGATCAGGCCCACGTACAACTCGCGCGCGATATGGGCGGCCCGCTCCACCAGCACGCGCCGCACGAGCGCCCCCTTCAGGCTGCTCCCCAGCAGCCGCGACGCCTCACGCAGCGCGTCGTCGGGCGTGTCAGCCAACACAATGCCCCCAGCCTTGCCGCGCCCGCCTACCTGCACCTGGGCCTTGACGGCCACGCGCCCCCCAAGCTCTTGGGCGATCTCGCGGGCCTCCATCGGGCTGGCAGCCACCCGCCCATCAGGCACCGGAATGCCGCGGGCAGCGAACAGGCCCTTGGCTTGATATTCGTCCAGGTTCATAGCCACCCCTCCCCGTGCCGCACTGGGGCACGACTATGTGTGCGATGAACGTTGGCGCGCCATTGCGCCTGTGTTGGACGATTGGCAACCAGGCACAAGCTCTAGTTGCCCTCAAAGGTCAGTAGACGATGGTTCTCGGAATCGCTGACGATCACACGCCCCGCGCTATCCACTTTTATGCCCGTGGGCAGGTTCATCGAGCTGAGGTCATTGCCATACTGCCCCCAGATGCTCAACAGCTTGCCCTGCTTGTCGAATCGCAAAATGCGATATTGCTCCGGGTCGGTGATATACACATTCCCGGCATCGTCCACGGCCAGATAGGGCTTGTTGACGACCGATTGCCCCTCCCAGCCGTACAGCGACCATTGCCGCACATAGTTCAAATTCTGGTCAAATACCTGCACGCGCATATTCCAGGTGTCGGCCACGTACACCTCGCCGTCCGCCGACAATGCCAGGCCCACCGGCTCCTGGAACTGTCCATCTTCAGACCCCTCGCCGCCGACTATTGCGACCACCTGGCCGTCGGCGTCGTATTTGATCACGCGCTTGTTGCCCGTGTCCGTGACATAGAGATAGCCTTCCTGATCCACGACCACATCACGCGGCCCATAGAGCAGGTCGCCGTTCAACATGGGGTCATCCGGCTTGCCGAACATGCCCCACGCCCGTTGCAGTTCCCCCTCCTGGTCAAACACCTGGATGCGGTGGTTCCACGTGTCCGTCACATACACCAGACCATCCGGAGAGACCGCAATGCCCCAAGGCTCGTTGAACTGGCCCGGCTGCACCCCCTGGACGCCCCATTGCCGTAGAAATTGCCCCTGCGCGTCCAACACCTGCACGCGGTGGTTCATGCTGTCAGCGATATAGACATTCCCCTCCGCGTCGAGCGCGATCCCTTTGGGCGAACGGAACTGGCCGGAGCCGCTGCCCGGCATCCCCCAGGCCACCGCCGCCGGGCGCTGGGTCCATTTCTCCAAATACTCGTCGCCCGGCAACTCGCCCGTGGTGGCCGCCGTCTCTGGTCCATAGTCCCACAACTGCTGGGCTACATCTCGCCGGACATACATGGCAAAGTTGTTCACAAACGGCCATGCCGTGACCGATTCGTCATACTTGCGATTGAAAATCACGTCCCAGCGTTTACGCAGGGCTTCCGGGTTCTTGAGCTCCTCTACGATCTTTTCAGGGGTGAGCTGGTTATACCAGGTCTGCAACGGCCACCAGATCAGGCGATACTGCCGCCGGTAATAACGATTCCCCAACAGCGGCTTGACGCTCGCCTCGTTGGCCGTGCCTACGATGACGACTTCCGCATCAAACGGGCCGCTCGGCTTGCTGCCATAGAACTGGGCATTGGTAAAGTTACGCAAGTACCAGACAAACGGCCAACTCGACTCGTCGTCATAGGCCACTTTCATGCTCAAGTCGCCATACAGTCGCCGCGACATATCTTCCAACTCGCGAGTTACCAGGGCGGTGTCCGGCGTGCCATGCGCATACACGATAAACTCGGTAGGATAGTCATAATTGATAAACGTCGCCATCCAGGCAGCGCGCAAGGTCAACCCCATCAACACCACCGTCAGGGACAGGGCCACCATCCTCCAGGCGATGCGCTCGCCCAGCCGCAACACGATACGCACGGCGGGCACGGCCAGCGCCACCGCAACCACCAGCGCGCCTAGCCAGCCCATCGTCGCGCCCAAAGCCTCGATGGTCGTGTTGGTGCTCAAGCCGCCTTGCAGAACGCGGCTCAACGCCCAGACAAACAAGGGCAAGAGGGGCAGCAACAGCAGCCCACCCCTGGCGCGAACCTCTCGCCAGTCCACTTCCAGCAGCCGCCCCAGCGTCCAACCCGCCATGATGATCAGCGGCAGGGCGATGTGCATGGTCAGCCAGGGCATCTTTTCCCCGGCCCAGCTATACACCACAAAGGACACCACGAACCAGTAGGCCAGGAAGGGAACAAAAGGAACCGCCGCGTCGCGCTCGGCCACGCCACCGTCTTCGAGCGTCTCTCCATCCGCGACCTTGGGCGCGGTCACGGCGCCAGCTTCCGGCTGCGGGCGACGCGGGCGAATCAGCGCAGGAAAAGCCTTGACCACATAGGCGACGCCCCCGCCAAACGCCAGCGTCAGGGGCAGGAACTCGTACATCGGGACAAGCACCAGGTAGTAGAACCAGGGCTGATCGCCTCGCTTGACGCCATGCTGCGACAGCCAGTAGCCCAGCGACCCGACCATACCCGTGGCAATGCCCTGGCCATTGGTAAACATGGTGGTAAAGAACGGCACAAAGATGACATAGAAAATGCCCGCGCAGACCAGCCACTGTCTCCAATTCCACCAGAGGCCCAGGGCAACGGACAGGGCCAGCACGCCCAGGAACACCGCGCCGGAGAACATGATCGCCTGCGAGCTGTAATCTACCGGGTCGCCCCCCAGCAGCTTGATGGGGAAGGGCGAGGCCAGCGGCAAGATCAGCGTGCCCAGCACCATAATCAGGTCAAAGGCGGGCAGCTCGCGCCAGTTCCCGCGCCGCTCGATCAGCCATTGCCACAGGAACAGGGCAAAGATAAACGTCCCAAAGATAAAGTAGGTGATGAACGTGTTCTCTTTGGCAGTAAAGCCGAGCGATAGCGCCGCCGCCGCCAGATACAAGTCCTTCTTCTTGCCCATGCTAAGGTAGCGCACGATGGCGATGAACAGCATCAGGTTGAACGCCGCTACAAAGGGGTCGTGCCGGAAGAAGCGAGAACGGAACATCATCACAGGCGAGATCGCCATGAGCACCAGAGTGGCAAACGTCCCCTTGTTGCCCAGCCACTTTTTCAGGGCCAGTGGCAGGAGCGCCAGGGCAATGCCGAACAGGGCCGCCCCCAACCGCCCGGTATAGTCGTTATCGCCAAACAACGTATAGATCAACGCCGTAAAGTGATAGCCAAAGGGGCCATGAAAGACGGGGCTGTGAATGTACCCCTGACCAGTGGCCAGCTTCCACGACTCCCAGGCGTGGATGCTCGAATCGTGGTCATACCCCCGCGCCCCCAAATCCCACAGGCGCGTGAACAGGATGAACACGATCACCACTGCATACGCCACCGTCCACCAGGTGACGCGCCCCGCGCCAAAAACGGGCCTGTCCAGCCAGCTATCCTTCCTCTCAGATACGTTCTCGCTTATGCTCATTACGCTACCGCACCTTCGTCTAGTAGTCTATCTGCCCGATACCAGTCGGACCCAAACTTCCAACTCCGAGGCCCGAGGAGTGCCCACAGGCTGACGAAGCAAAAACCATCGCAACCGCTCTCGCAAGGACAGCGCGAACCCACCGTCCGGGCGAGACTCGATCCACCGAAAACGCTGCCCGACACTGCCGCTCGGCACCTGGGCATCCCGTTGCGCGGGGGCAATGACGATCGTTGCATCGGCCTGCTGCGGGACCGTCTGCAAGACGTTCGCCCTGGGATATTCGCGCAAATACCAGCCCATCCAGGGGTCGAGGGACGGCGCGTAGGCGATGTCTATCGCGCGCGGGTCCACCGCCCGTTGGCTGGAAACCTTTTCTATCAGCTCTTCCAGATCGCGCATCTGTACCGATGTGGCGGCATTCCCCACCAAACGCTCCCGTGGATCAGCGCCATATTGATAGGCCACCGCCGTCGAGGCCCGCACGGTCAGCGTTACCATCACCAACAGAAGACAGGCCACCCCTGCGCGCAAGGCTGCCACGCGACCGCTCCAAACCCAATACGCTGCCCAACCAATCAGCACAAATCCGAGCGCAAATTGGGCGTTACGGAGAGCCTGAACCTGCCCCGTGTGGATATACACCGTCACTTGCACGCCGGTGAACACAATCGCCAGAACCAGGACCAGCAGCGCCAGCCCATCCCATACATCAGTCCCCGGCGACAGCCGTTCCCACAGCCATTCCAGCCCCCGCGCCGCCAGCAGCACCAGGGGCAGCAAAGCATCCACCAACCAGATGGGTTCGCGGTGGCCCAGCGCCGTTCCCAGCAACAGGGCGAGCAGGAACCAGCCCAGCAGGAAAATATCCACCCGTTCGCGCCGCATCAGCCCGCTCACAACGCCCACCAGGGCCAGCCCGATGGTCAGGAACTCGTAAGTGGCTAATGTCGTCGGCAATTCCCACCAGGAAAGGGTCGTGCTGGCAGGCGACAGTGCGCGGAACCAGCGCCCCGCCAATTCGGCAGTTGCGCCCACGCCCGCTATGTTCACCGTAAAGCCAGTCGCCAGCAGCGCCAGCGTCCCGCCAAACCAAAGGGCATTGCGCCGCGTGGCCGCCGCGCCGATCACCTGCCCATAGCGGCGCAGCAGGCCGCTCTTGCGCTCATCCCACCAAAAGACGAGGCCAGCGAGCAGGGTTGCCAGCAACAAAGTGTAAAAGCCGGGGCCAGCCGTCAGCCCCACCGCCAGCGCGACAACGCCGAGCGTCAGGTGTCGCGCCTCTCGGCTGCGGCTGTAGCGCTCCAGCGATAGCAACAACAGCGCGCCCGCCGCCGCCACGAGGATGGGGCCATCGGCAGCACGCGAGAAATAGACCCAGGTGGGCGCAAAGGCCAGCAGCAGCGCCGCCGCCAACGCGCCCCGCCTTCCGAGCAGGTCCCGCGCAAAATAGGGCAGCATCACCAACAGCGAGCCTGCCAGCGCGGGCAGCAGCCGCGCCGCCCAATCGGATGCCTTGGTCAGGCCAAATAGCAGCAGGTTGGCGTCATACAGCAGCGGGATATAGTAAGCGGGCCGCCAATCCGACCCTTGCATCGTTCGCCAGGCGGCCAGGGCCGTGTTCACCCCGGTCTCCTGCAAGGGCCAACGCCCCAGCGCCGCCAGCCGCACCACCAGAGCGACCAGCGTCAGCACGCCATATATCGCCACTTCTACCGTCAGCCAGGGCAGCGGAATCGCCCGCGCTGCGGACGCCGCCCTCGCCTCAAGACGACGCTCTTCCCAAGCTCTTTCCATCAAGCCAGTTCCTTTCCAGGAAATCGCCTGCTTTACCAATACCAGAACGCGCTATGATGAATTTTAACTATTAATCTGGGTAACCCGCTGTGGCCGCGGCCCGCGCCGAACGCCTAGCACTAAAGTGCCAGGCTGGTGATTGGAAAAGTGTACTAAAGTACACTACAGAATAGCCAACCCGTTTCAACGGGTTTCTGCTTTCCGCAGCCTGGGAATTCATTCCTCGGCATATATGCCGCTGGCTGGGCCGAGCGAGCAGTAGCAAGGCTAGCGCTGCCTCGGTTACCCAACTATTTTGTTAAAACTCATCATAGCGCGGCCACACCCTCACCCCCGGCTTACCCCTCACCCGCGCCTTTAGGCGCACCCTCTCCCAGTGGGCGCGGGCGGCATACACGCCGCGCCAGCCGCCTTCCCCTTGGAGAGAAGGGAATTGGACCGCCGCCATCCCTGGCGGCTTGTATTATGCCGGCTGGAAGCCGGCGGTCCGCACATGCTCCTCACCCAAAGGGCGAGGGAGGCAGACGCCGATGAAGGAGGGCGCCCCCTGCCGGTTATCGCGCAGCCGATTATACCACACTTTCCCGTTTATTCCAGTCTCTAGAATGCGCGAAAGATGACTACGCTGCCGTTCTCAAACACGCGCCGCATCACCCGGTCAAACTTGTCAATCATGGGCTGCGAAAGGTGATACTTGTTCCGTTCCAACTGCCCCACGTACACGTAATCTATGTCGTATTTTTCCAGCAATTCCCGCACGCTGGCCGGGTCCGTTCCCTGGTAGATGGCGGCAATATCCGGCTCGCGCTTCCCCGGCTCGTCATAGTTGCCCCGCCACTGCAATTCGTGGCCGCCCCACCCCAACACCGTGGGGATGCCTGTATGCGCCGAAACCCAATTATACTCTGTATACGAACCGCCGGGCGCTTCCAGCAACACCGCCCCCGGCCCCGCGTTCTCGCGTAGCCACTGGATTGCCTCGTAATCCGCCTGCCGCGACTGGGCCACGTGGCGCGTGCCGTCTAGCGTCGGCTCGCCCTGAAAGCCGTTGGCCTTGCTGACCGTGGCCGCCGCCGTATAGCTCAATCCGCCGCCCACCAGCAGCACCGCCGCCACGCTCCAGGCCGCCAGCCCCACGCGCCCAACGCCCTTTACGCTCCGCAATCTGTGGATCACATAGAACAGGCCATAGGCCGAGGCCAGCCCCATCAACACCCAGCCCTGGTAGTAGAACTTGAAGACCGTGTTCATCCGGGTGTTAAAGGTGTCCCTCAAAAAGATAAACTCGACGCTGCCCGTCAGCAGCAGCCCGGCAACCATCAGCAGCAGGGCAAACAGGGAACTGGTAGACATGATGGGCTGCGCCTCCGCCCCCTCGCCGGTGAAACGGGCCGCCGACAGGAGCAACACCCCCGCCCCGCCCGCCAGCAGCGCGATCAGCGCAGTGGTCCACCACCCTTGCGCCACCGCCAGACCCATCACAGCCACCGTCAGCAGGGCCGCAACCTGTGACGCGGGCGACAAGCGCCGCCCATCCACGCCCCGGCCATACCGCAGCCACAACGCCGTCAGCAGCCCCGCCATGCAGAAAACAAACGCGCCGAACATCAACAAGTATTGATGCCAGCGGGTCTTGATATCCCCCACAAAGCCAATGCCCCCGGCCTGCGAGCGAAAGCCCAGGTAAAAGGGGAAATAGAACGCCACGCCCAGGGCCAGCAGCAACACGCCCACCAGCACCACATCCCCCAGCCACGCCCAGCCGAGCTGCCTGTAATCGGCCTGCCGCCGGAAGGCATAGGCGGCCACGAAAATCGCCAGATAGATGGGATAATCCCACGTGTTCAAAAAGCCCAGGCTACCCAGGAGCAACCCCCAAAGCACCAGATCAAACGTGCCGCCCGCCCACAGGTCGCCCGCGAACCGCTGCCACGCGCCCCACAAGCCACCCTTCGCCGGGGTCTCGCCCGCGTCCTTGTCCTCAGCCGCCTGGACAGGCGGACGCTGCCGCCAGCTCAGGGCCACATTCAGCGCCAGCGCCACGGCCAGCAGCACAAAGGGCAGCGCCAACACGTGAGGATGCACGTCGCCCAGCAAAAAGCTAAAGAAGGGGAACTCGTCAATGACCTCCATCGAGTTGCCCAACACATCCCGATCGTGGATCACCCGCGAGGCCCGCCACCACCACCAGGTATCGGTGGGATACCAGGTCGCGCTCAGGGCATCCGTTTGCAGGGGTTGCAGGTTCTTTACGTCCAGCCAGCGGAACAGCGCCTCGCTGCCCAGGCCGCGCGCCCGCATCAGTTCGAACACCCCTTCCAGATTGCCCATCAGGGCCACCAGCACAGCGCCCACCAGCCCCGCCCACGGGGCCGCCCAGCGCCCCAGCCAACTCCCTTGTTCGGCGCTCTGGCCGGGGCGCTGCAAATAGGCCCGTACCAGGTTATATATCAGGCTAAACGCCCCGCTCGCCGTCAGGGCAAAGAGCGTCACCAGCGTCAGGTTAAAGGTGATGTCGCTGGGCAAGCCCGACAACCGCGTGAGCATGGCCGCGATCACATAGCCGAAATAATAGTAGCTGATGGCATAGCCGGAAAGCCACTGATCACTCGGGGGGAAGGTGCGGCTGCGCAAGATGGCGTTGATAAAGCCAAACTCCATCGGCTTTTCCGTCCACGCGATTTCGGGATTATAGGCCCGAAAGAAGCTAAACCCCGCCAGCGCCACCAGGAACACCAACTCGGTGGCGATAATCATGCGGGTCTCGCCGCGCAAAAAGGCCAGCATCTCGCGCCCCTCGCGCTTCCACAGGTAGGCCGACAGGCCGCCCACCAGCAACAACACCAGCACGATGGAGGGGGTCGTGTTTTGCAGGATGCCAAACGTCGCCAGCAGCCAGAACAGGTAGCCAGTCAGCAGCAACCCCACGGGCCGCGCAAAGCCAAACCCCCGATCCGGCAGAAACCGCAGCAATTTGAGCGCCACCGGCAGGGCCAGCACTCCGATCAACTGGAGAACCAGCCACCAGATCAGCACAGCAACCATAAAAGCTCCTTCTATTCTATGACGACAACATGGCGGCAGGCGTCAGGTCGTCCACTCGCTCACCACCTTGTAGATATCCACCCGTTCGTTGTGATAGACGCGCTCCAGCCGCCCGTCCAGCGCCAGTTGCTCGAATTTGAGCAGGGCAGTGGAGGGATAGACGATGCGCTCCAACTGGCCCACATAGATATACTGCACACGATACTGCTCCAGTATCCTATATAGGGTACTGATATCCGTCGTTTCGTACAAAGTGACCGCATCGAGCTGTTGCGTGCTCACCTGATCCGCCGGACGCTGCTCCCATTCGTGCGCGCCCAACAACGTGGGCAGCCCGGTATACGACGACACCCGCAAGCCCCCCTCGCGGTAAAAGCCCAGAGGCGCTTCGGCAATCACCGGCGTGCCCGGCACATGCTGCCACAACCATTCGATGGCCGCCCGCTCGTACGATAGCTCGATCCGGTGCTCTGGGTCGGGCCATTCATAGACGCCATTGGTCATATACGCGGTTCCATCCAGCGTATCGCGGGCGGGCGTTGCCCCCGGAAAACGCTCGTTCACGCGGGCGGGCACAGCCATCACTACATAGACCAGCGACCCCGCCACCAACAGCGAGACCACCCCTTGCCAGATATCGCCCAGCCCGCGCACGGCAGCAGCCCACCGCCACAAAGCGGGGAGCGCGCTGCCCAGCGCCACCCCCAGCAACACCCATACCTGGATGTAGAACTTAAAGACGGTGTTCATCCGCCGCCATTCGGTCGTGGCCAGAAAATCCTTCAGGTAGATCAGTTCCACGCCCAGCAGAATAGCCAGCCCCACAAAGACCAGCAATCGCTGCAAGAACCCCGTCTGTTGCCTGTCGCTGGACAGCAGCGAGATCCCCGCCGCCGCAAGCAGCGCCACCAGCAGCCCCAGCACCGTCATTCCGCGCAGCGCCAGCGCCACCCCGGCAAGCAATCCGCCCGCCAGCAAGAGCAGGCCCACAGGCCAGAGCCAGAGGCGCGCCCCATTCACCGCCAGCGCCCGACGCCACGCCTCCGCCCAGCCCAGCCGGTGCGTCAGGCGCAGCCAACGCCGCAGGCGGCCTTGCGCCAGCCACATTCCCAGCACCGACACCGTCAGCAAGATGAACAAACCCCAGATCAACAGGAACGGGCCGGGTTGGGCGCGTTCCGTCGGGGAAACCAGCGCCAGCCCCAATTGCTGCGCCTGATAGTGGGCATAGAACGGCGCATAGAGCAATAGCGCCGCCAACGCCAGCAGCATAAAGCTAGGCAGCGCGCCCAGAACGCCCCGCGCCCCCTCGCGGCGATACCCCCGGTACACCATAACCACTCCCAGCATCCCCAGGTACGCAGGCAGATCCCACGTGTTAATCGCGCCGAGTGCCCCCACCGCCAGCGCCAGCACCCCCCACCGCAAGGCAGAGCGCATCCGGTCACGCCCCTGTTCGGTGAGCAGCCCCAGGAGCAGGGCAATCACCAGCACGGTAAAGGGGATGCCGATCATGTGCGGGTGCAGGTCGGCGAATAAAAAACTGAAAAAGGGGAACTCGTTGATGGTATAGGGGATAATGCGCGTGCCGCGATACCAGTAGTCAAACGGAATGCTGCTCGCCTGGCGGGTGACCAGCCGCCCAAAGCCCAGCGTGAAATGGTAAACATCCCGCAGGGCGACCCGCCCCCCCTCGAACGTGGCTCCCCCCACCCGGGCAATTTCATCCAATACCTGGACAACGCCGGACAGGTTGCCCATCACGGCCACCAGCATGGCAGCGGCCCCGCCGCCCCACAGCCCCGCCCGCGACACCGCCGGGGCGGCCACCGCGCCCGCCATCGGCGCGGCAATCCCTCCGCCGTCCGCGAGCAGTTCGCCGTCGGGTGCGGCGGAGCGTCGGCGCGTCCCGTCCATCAGCGCCGCCAGATGATACCCCACCACAAACACGTGGGAGACTGTCAGCGCGAAAAAGGTCGGCACCGCCAGGTTAAAGCCAATCTCGGGCGGCAGGCCGGTCAGCTTGATCAGCAGGGCGGCGATGAACTGCCCATAGTAGTAATAGTTGAGATAGCCACCGGCGAAATAGGGGTCGTAGGGGGGCATATAGGCCGACTTGGTCAGGGCGTTGAGGATGGCGATCTCCATTTGTTTCTCGCCGCCGAACCAGGGCTGCCACAGATCGGGGTTCAGCACTCGCAGGCCGACAAACGCCAAGAAGGCCAGTGTGAACAGGCCCTCTTCCAGCCAGATGAGGCGGCGCGCACGTGGCCGCTCATCCGCCAAGCCAGGACGTTGTCGGCGCCAGAGAAAAAAAGAGCCTACCCCCAACGCCGCTACAGCCAGCCAGGCCGTGGGTGGACTGTTCGCCGCCACCCGCAGGCTGGCCCCTATCCATACCAGATAGCTGACGACCACCAGCCCCAGCCCCTTGGCGAGGCCATAGCCCCGGTCGTGGAATTGGGGCACGATGCGCGCCGCCAACGGCCACGCCGCCAGCCCGATCACCTCCAGCACAAGCCACCACGAGAGAACGGCGAACAGCGGGTGAGAGATGCCTGGCAGGTTCCAGCCCCGGTTGTCCATCGTGGGAAACTGGTCCACCGGCACGTCCAGCATCAGCGTACGCTCGGTCTCGCCGCTGGTCAGGTTGCCAGAGGGGACCTTCTCCGGCCCCTCTGCCCGCACCGTCGCCGGAATCCAGTGTTTCGCCACCCAATCCCACGGGGTTAGCCGCGCCTCGCTGGCCGCGTCCGCCTGCACTTCCCGCGCCCCCGACCCGCGCACGCGGTAGATGGTCACGGCGCCGCGCTGATAGGCCACGTCCAGCAAGCTGCCCACCAACTGGTCAAACTTTTCCAGGCCCTGCGGGTCATAGTAGGCCCGCTCTAGCTCGCCCACGTACACATAGCCCACGTTGTACCGACGCAAAATCTGCCGGGCAAGGTTGCTATCCAGGGTATTATACAGGTCGCGCAGGTCTTGTTGCCGCCAATCCACCACGGTCCCGCCGACGGCCATGCGCTGCTGCTTTTGATGCCAGTTCCAGCCGATGATAGAGGGCAACCCTGTATAAATAGACACCCGGTTGCCCCAGCGGTATTCGGGCGTGTTCGCCTCGGCGATCACCGGCGAGCCGACGATATTGTCCTGCATCCAGTTGATAGCGTACCAGTCGTCAATCAGCGCCATCTCGCGGCCATTGTCCGCATAGCGGGCCGTGGTCATATACTGCGCCCCATCTAGCCCACCGGGCAGGTTCGGGTCCCAGCGGTCGCGCACCTTGCCATAGGTGGCAAAGATGGGATACAGCGCCACGCCGATCAGCAGCACCAGCAGCGCCGAGTTCCACGTCTTGGCCTTGTTCAGCGACCAGCGCGCCTGTCGCGGGAGCAGGTAGGCCAGCCCCACCGCCGCCGCGATGCCCCACAACATCCAGACCTGCAAGTAGAACTTGAATACGGTGTTCATCCGGCCAATGTCGCCCTTGAGCACGACATACTCCACGCCCATCGTCAGCGCCACGCCCACGGCGATCAGCAGCATGGTCATGCGCCGCGTGGGTTGGGCGTCGCGAGAGAGGAACAGGGCCACCGCCAGCACGAGAATGGGCAGCGTCAGCAGCAGCACCCAGCTCTTGCCCAGCAGCAACACCAGCATAATCAGGCCCAACAGGATCAGGCCAGACCAGCCGAACTCATAGCCCAGCGTTTGCTGGCGGACGAGCAGGTCATACAAATGCTGCGCCCGCTTGCGCCGCGCCCAATGTCTGAGGAACAGGCGCGCCGCCCGCACGATGCCATTGCGCGTGCCCGGCTCCAGGACTACGGCCAGCAGATACGACACCAGGATGAACAGCGCCGCGCCGTGAATGATCAAGTACGCACCGATGGCCGTGCGCTCGCCCTTCCACGGCTCGACACTGGTATAGGCCGAGCCAAAGTGCGAATGGAAGGGCCAGTATAACAGCACGCTAAATACCGCCACATAGCCAGCGCGCAGGATAAACTGCCAGATGCCCTGCTCGTCAATGCGCTGCCGGTCGGCGTACAACCCAATCGCCAGCGCCACCAT
>JAAYXX010000123.1 GCA_012515695.1 Chloroflexota bacterium | reverse complement strand
GGGGTCGAACCTGCAACCTACGGATTCGAAGTTCTCTTGACCTGTGTGATCTGCTTCGACGCGAGTTTGCCTAATCTGTATCATCACGCAGTAAAATACCACAGACCACGGGTAAACTAGATTTAGTGTTTATACTCAGTTGGCAAGGTGGGAAATAGCGAGTCCGTAGGTTCTTTTCACAGGTCGCCGCCAAGATAACACGTCGGTAGGATAGTGTCAAGCCGGAAAACGACGAGACCAGGGCATGGTTCCCTTACCGGAGCCGCCACCCTCGCTCCGCCAACACGTTCACCTGCCCATCGACGCGCTCCACGATGCCCTGCACGACCAGCACGCACGCACTCGCCAATACTTCCCGTTGGGCTTGAAAGACATCGGACCGCACGGTCACGTTCCGGAACGACTGGTGGGAGAGCACCGCAGTTAGGAAACGCGCTAGTGCATCACGAGTCTCCCCAGAAGCCAAGCGCCTCCTGCCCGCGATTCGCTCGCATTGGCAGATCGAGAACTCGCCCCACTGGGTGCTAGATATCGCCTTTCGGGAGGATAAGCGCCGATTGCGTAAGGGACATGGACAGAGCAATCTGAACGTACTGCGCAAGCTGGCCCTCAACTTGCTCAGGCAAGACACCCGCACCAAGGAAGGAATCAAGGCCAAACGCCTGCGAGTGGCATGAGACTCGCATTACTTGCTCTCGTTGCTCAACCAGTAAATGCGATTGCCCAGCGCCCTCGGGCTGTACTTCTACAACGCCCGGTGGTATGATCCAGCCTTGGGGCGTTTCATCCAGCCGGGCACCATCGTGCCCGAGCCGGGAAATCCCCAGGCGCTAAACCGGTACTCATACTGCCTCAACGATCCGGTGAATCGCAACGATCCGACGGGACACTGGGGACCGAAGGTGCGCTTTTTCCAGACGCAGTCTGGGCATTCGAGACCGGCTTGCAGGTGCGCATGCTAGTCGGGGGGACGGCTCTGGATGTGGATCAGGCCGCCAATGATGCTACGGCAATCGCGGGGACGAATATCGGCGTCGACGTTCAGGGACTGCTAATTGGGGGTAAGGACATACTGGTGGCTCAGGATTTGTCGGCGGGGTACCGCACAGCCCGGACGCCAAGTGCGGAGCTAGACGGGACATCCCCGAGCACTACTATCACTACCCAAGCAAGGCGGACGCCATTGCGCGGTTGAATGCCGCGATCGAGGCAAAGGACTTATGGGCCTTTGGACAAGCGCTGCACAGCTATCAGGACTATTTCTCACACCCCCTGAACGGGCTGACCGCCCCTCCTGGCGACCTGCAATCGCTGTGGCAGAACTGCCCCGAGTGCCTGGATCAAGGGATTACTATCGAAGAGTTTGTGGCTCGCGCTGGCACTACGGGCACAGCTTCATATGGCTGGGATGAATACAGTCCCGCGCATCCCTACGCGGCGCTCATGGCCGCGAGTAGCCAGTGGTACATCCTGTTGTTCTACCTGAACTAGTTTGACATCACCTATGAGGATTATGTGGCGGCATACGGCGTGCCGGACTTTGCCCCCGAACCCTAGGAGCAGTGACGATGGTACCTGGCGAGGATAAAGGAACTAGAGTCCGCGAACGAGGCCAGCACGCGCCTCAACCATCCCCTCCGTCTTTCACTCGGTTTCTGCTTCAGTGGGTGACGGCCAGCCTGCTAGGAGCGGGAATAGTGGCAACGTTAGGTGCGGCCATATTAGGCAGCAATGCATACTTTCCTCCATGGCGCTTGGCTCTCTTTCTTGGCATCGTGGGCCTGGGAGTGGGCGCTGGACAGGCTGTGGTGATCGCGAGACTGTAGGCGGGTTCGCCAAGGTCCATCGCGCGGGGTATCTGCTGGCTGTTGGGGACGGGAATCGGCCTTGTTGTTGGCGGAGTGTTTGGCTTCCTCGTATCAGGGGCGGTCGTAATAATATTGGGTGTTTTGCTGGGCTATCACTGGTTTTATGACTCTGGTGATTCATCACTAGTCTTAGGAGAAGTGTGGGGTGGAATTGTTGCGGTCATGGTTAGTCTCACTCAACAGCTTCTCCTGAGAAGATACGCGAACGCCAAAAGGTTCTGGAAATTCGCTAGCTTTGCTGCGGGGTT
>JAAYXX010000122.1 GCA_012515695.1 Chloroflexota bacterium | reverse complement strand
GCGATGGCGCGCTGGAGCTGGCAGGGGATCTTTCCCTCCGGCTGGGTAGACCAGGAGGCGGCGCGCACCGGCAAGAGCGTGGCCGGCGTCTTTTGGGGGCAATTCCTCAAGGCGGCGCTGGCCTACAACTTTTATCCCGATCCTACTTTTTGGTATCACCCCGGGATACCGTTGTTGCAGTTTGGCAGCTCGATCTTTTTCGTGTTCGGCCTGGTCTATGCCATTGCCAACTGGCGCAAGAAGGAATGCTTTTTGCTGGTGATCTGGTTCCTGCTGGTGATCATCTTTGGCGGCGCGCTGCTAGAGAACCCGCCCACCAGTCCGCGCCTGGTGCTGTCCATCCCGCCGGTTGTGCTATGCGTGGCCCTGGGGGTGAGCAAGGTGGCGTCGTATCTGCAAGCTGCCCTGGGCGAAAGCCGGGGAACAGCGGTGGCCATCTCGCTGGCGGTGATCCTGCTCTTTGGCTATCGCAGCGCCCACTTTTACCTGAACGACTATACCCGCTCGCACGTCTTTGCCGGGCTGAACACCGAGGTGGCGGACCGGATGGGGCGCTATCTGCGGGCGCTGGGGCCGGAATACCAGTGCTACTTTTTCGGGGCGCCGCGCATCTATTACAACCACGCGACAATCCCCTTCCTTGCCCAAGAGACGGTGGGAGTGGACGTGATGGAGCCGATCACCGACCGGGTGGATTTCGTTAACCCAGACCGCCGCGCGGTGTTTGTGTTCCTGCCCGAACGTCAGGCAGAGTTTGGCGTGGTGCGCCGCTTCTACCCGAACGGACGCTTGCGCGAATTCCGCAACCAGCAAGGACAGCCGCTTTTTGTGGCCTATGAAGCGGACTGACGACCTATGGCAGAGAAGGAAAACAGGATTCAGGGGCGAAACCTGCTCTCCGCGGTAAAGGCCTGGGCGCAACAGCGTGTCGTCTCGCTGACCGTGACCTGTGTGCTGATGGCCTTTTTCGGGCAGTACATCCTGGATCACCGGGGGGCGGCGCAGAGCGCCACTGCTGTGGCGGTGGTGTCGGTGACGGCGGCGGCGCTGTATTGGCTGGCCGCGCTGTTGTTTGTGGGCGTGTATGGCCGACAGAGAATGGCGGCCCAACCGGACGAGTTGCCCGCGGCCCAGCCGCGCATGGCCTGGTTCCCGCTGGCGGGCGCTGTGTTGCTGGGCGTGGCGGCCTTTCCCCGCTTTTCCTGCAACCGCTTTTCGCTGGATGGGACGCTGATCTGGCTGCTGGGACTGGCGCTGTTGGCGCTGGCCGCGTGGACGCCGAACCCGGCGCGAGCGGAGCAGGCGCGTTCCTCGCCGGACGATGGACAGCCCTGGCTCAATCGGCAGGGGATACGCGTGCGCGGGATTCATCTGGCCCTGCTGGGGGCCATGCTACTCGCCGCCTTTTTCCGGCTGCACAAAATAGACCTGATCCCGCTGGAGATGGGGTGCGACCTGCCCCACAACTATAACAACATTCGCCTGATTTTGCGGGGGGAATACCTGATCTTTTTCCCTTCCCATCCGGGGCGAGAGGGCCTCTTTTTCTATCTGGCGGCCCCGTTGGCGCGGGCAGTCGGCCTGAACCATACAACGATCAAGATTGCGTCGGCGCTGGTGGGGGTGTTCACGCTGCCCGCCCTCTACCTGCTGGGCAAAGAGTTGTACAACCGCTGGGTGGGGCTGCTGGCCGCGTTCTTGCTCGGCATCAGCCATTGGCACATCATCCTCACGCGGGTGGGCTATCGAGCGTCTACCGTGCCGTTGGTGCTCTCGCTGATGTGGTATTTCCTGATTCGCGGGTACAAGACGCATCGGCGCTGGTTCTTTGCGCTGGCGGGCCTGTTCCTGGGGCTGGGGATGTACACCTACAACGCCTTTATGATCGTGCCGCTGCTGGTGGCGATCATGCTGCTGACCCCGCTCGTTAGCGGGCAGAGGCGCGCGCTGCTGTTCCACTGGCAGGATATTCTGCTGCTGGTCGTGGTGGCGGTGTATGTGTTCATCCCGCTGGGGCGCTATGCCTACGAACAGCCGCAAATGTACGGCTATCGCGCTGCTACGCGGATCACCGACCTGGAAGCGACCCTGCCGCAGAATGTGTGGGCCACGCTGCTGGAAACAACGCAAAAGGCGCTGCTGATGTTCAACGTGCGCGGCGACGGCGTATTCATCGCCAACGTGCCTTTTGTGCGGGAACTGGGATTTGTCACGGCCATCTTTTTCATCCTGGGGCTGGCCTATGTCCTGTGGAACTGGCGAGATGGATACAACCTCACCGTTCTGGCGGCTTTTGGCGTAATGCTGTTGCCGACTATTCTGTCGCTGGCCTTCCCCCAAGAAGTGCCCAACGCCATTCGCGCCATTGGGGTGCTGCCCGCGGTGATGCTATTCCCGGCGCTTGCGCTTGCGCTGGTGGGGCGGCGGCTGCTGGCCTTTTACCGGGCGCAGGCGGCCCGCAAGTGGTGCGTGAGTCTGGCGGTGAATGGGGAGCATCGCCTGTGCGTTGGCTGGGATGCCCGCCGGGCGCGGCTGATGGCGGTGGGCGCGGTGTTGGTGTTGGCCCTGGTGCTGGAGGCGCGGGCGGTCTATCCGTTCTACTTTGAGCGGTATGTGGCCCATTTGCCGTACAAGAACTATTCCATTACCCTGGAGATGGCGCGGGCCATAGACGACTTTGCCGATGATGGCGAGTCCTACATCAAGAGCGTGCCCTATTGGTATGACGGCAACGCCGTGCGCGCCCAGTTGCAGCGCACCGACCAGAGCTGGCACAACGAGCTGGAGGTCCTGATTCCCGGCGAAGAGCCGCTGGCGGGCGAGCCGGGCAAGTTTATGGTCATTGTGCATCCAGAGGATATCGAGGCGCTGCAAATACTGCGCGAGATGTTCCCGCAAGGGATGGAGCGCGCGCATTACGATTTCGAGCAACAGGTGGCGTTCATTACTTTTTACGGAGAGAGATAGCCAGTATGACGGAGCCAACAGGGATATATCAAGGGGCCGAGTCCGACCACGAGCTTACCTGGCATAGCGTCGGGCAGTTCTTGCGGGCGCTGGGAGCGCGGTTGAGCCACGCGACCCATGACCGCCGCATCCTGTGGAGTATGCTGGCGCTTATCCTGCTGCTGGGCGCGGTTCTGCGTCTGACAGGCCTCGACTGGGACGAGGGGCAACACCTGCACCCCGACGAGCGCTTTTTGACGATGGTGGAGAATGCCCTGGAATGGCCCAAGTCAATCAAAGAGTATTTTGATACGGCGATCAATCCGCTGAACCCCTATAACCGGGGCCAGGGCATGTATGTGTATGGCCTGTCTCCCGTGGTCGTCGCCAAGTTCCTGGGGCAGATCACCGGCAAGACGGGCTACCACGGCGTCTATCTGGCGGGGCGAGCCATGTCCGCCGTGATGGATTTGCTGTGCGTGCTGCTGGTGTTCCTGATCGGCAGGCGGCTGTATGACGCTCGCGTGGGGCTGTTGGGGGCGTTGCTCCTGTCGCTGACAGCGCTCGACATTCAACAGTCGCACTATTTCACCGTGGACACCTCGACCACTTTTTACGTGACGCTGGCGCTGTATTTCGCCGTGCGCGTTGCCCAGGGGGAGGGTTGGGGGAGCCTGCTGGGGCTGGGAGCCGCTTTCGGGTTGGCGGTCTCGGCCAAGATCAGCGTGCTGACCTTTTTGCTGATTATCGGCCTGGCGTACCTGTTGCGAATGGCGGCGCTGTGGGCCAACCCCGATTCGGGCGTCACCCCGTCGCAAACGCTGATAAGCCTGCGCGGCAAGTTGGGGCGGTTGTTCTGGTCCTTCCGGGTGGCGACGGAGGAAGAGTCGCTGCCCGCCACCAGCCAGGAGCGGCTATTTCTGCACGCCATGCGGGTGTGCGCGTCTGTCGTGGTTGTGCTGATCGTGGCCGTCCTGGTGTTTCGCGTTGCCCAGCCGCAAGCGTTTATGGGGCCGGGCTTTTTCGGGCTAAAGCTCAACCCCCAGTGGGTGAACGATATGAAGTCCATCCAGCGCATTGTGAGCGGGCAGGACGACTATCCGCCCAGCCACCAATGGACGGGGCGCGAGCCGGTCTGGTACATGCTCAAGAATATGGTGCTGTGGGGCATGGGCCTGCCGCTGGGCGTGGCCGTGTGGATCGCCTGGGGCTTGATGGCCTACGAGTTGTTCAAAAAGCATCGCTGGGAGCATCTGCTGGTCTGGACGTGGATGACCTTTACCTTTTTCTACCAGAGCGTGCAGTTTGTCAAAACGGTGCGCTATCTGCTACCCATCTACCCGACGATGGCCCTGGTGGGCGCGTATGGCCTCGTGCGCCTGTGGGATTGGGGCCGGGGGGCGCTGCGCCGATGGGACGCGGGCTGGCAACGGCGGGCGGCCTATGGCTCGCTCGGTCTGGTGGGGCTGGTGGTGCTGTGTACGGCGCTGTGGGCGTTCGCGTTTACCAGCATCTACACCCGGCCCGTCTCCCGCGTGGCCGCCTCGCGCTGGATTTACGAGAATATCCAGCCGGGTTCGACCATCTCGTTCGAGAACTGGGATGACCCGCTTCCTCTGAACATTGACGGGCACAACGCCGGGGTCGAGTACCGCCATATCAAGATGGACCCCTATTGGGAGGACATTCCCGAAAAGCGCGAGGCCATGTACGAGTGGATCGAACAGACCGAGTACATTGTGCTATCCAGCAATCGGCTGTACGAGTCCATCCCGCGCCTGCCCCTGCGCTACCCGATGACCACGCGCTACTATGAGGCGCTGTTCTCCGGCGAGTTGGGTTACGACCTGCTGACTACTTTTGCCTCGCGGCCTCGCATTTTCGGCATCGAGATTAACGACGACCATTCCGACGAGTCTTTTACGGTGTACGACCACCCCAAGGTGCTCATCTTTAAAAAGCGGCCCGACTTTTCTATGGAGAACGTGCGGCAGCTTTTCGGGGGGTATGACCTGGAGCGTATTGCGCGCCTGTCGCCCAAGAATACGGACGCCGCGCCCAACAACCTGATGCTGGACGAAGCGAGCTGGCAGATCCAACAGCAGGGCGGCACGTGGTCCGAGATATTCAACCGGGATGGGTTGGTGAACAAGGTGCCCACTCTGGTCTGGCTGCTGGCGTTTGCGCTGATCGGCGTCATCGCCTTTCCGCTGGGGTTTGTGGCCTTTCGGCGGATGCGCGACCGGGGCTATATCCTGAGCAAGACGCTGGGGCTGCTGTTGGTGGGATATCTCTCGTGGCTGCTGCCCAGCCTGAAGGTGTTGCCCTTTACGCGGGGGACCATCGCGGGCGTGATCGTCGCGCTGGCGGCGGTCTCGGCGGCGGTGGCCTGGCGGCAACGGGAGGCGCTGCGGCAATACCTGCGCGCGCGCTGGCGGTTGCTGGCGGCCAACGAACTGCTCTTCCTGGGCTTTTTCCTGCTGTTCTGGCTGATTCGCCGGGGCAACCCTGACCTGTGGCATCCGGCGATGGGCGGCGAAAAACCGATGGATTTCGCCTATCTGAACGCCGTTATCAAGAGCACCACGTTCCCGGCCTATGACCCCTGGTTTGCCGGGGGCTATCTGAACTATTACTACCTGGGGCTGGTGATGGTGGCGACGGTCATCAAGCTCACCGGCATCATCCCGGCGGTGGCCTATAACCTGGCGATCCCCACCTTTTTCGCGCTGACGGCGATGGGCGCGTCGTGCGTGGTCTTTAACCTGATCCCCGCCGGGGAAGACGAGGGGGATTGGTGGCCGCGGGCGCTGCGCTTTGGCCTGCTGGGGGCCTTGTTGGTGGCCGTGGTGGGCAACCTGGGCGAAGTCAAGCTGTTGCTGAACGGCTTGCAGGCGTTGGGCAGCAATGTCCAGTTTAACAGCACCATTCCGGGGCTGGCTGCGTTGGTCAAGACGCTGGCCGGGCTGTGGGAATTGCTGTTCAAGGGGCAGCAGTTGCCCTTCCGGCCCGAATGGTGGTATTGGAACGCCAGCCGGGTCATGCAGAACGGCGAGATCAACGAATTTCCCTTCTTTACCTTCCTGTATGCCGACCTGCACGCCCACCTGACAGCCATGCCCTTTGCGCTGCTTTCCCTGGGGCTGGCGACAAGCCTGGTCACGCGGCCAGTGGCCGCGCTATCGCGGCTGGCCCGCGACCTTGCGCCGACGCGGCTTGACGTGCCGCCGCAAGCCGACGCCGAGCCTGACACGATGGCGCTGGAATCGTCGGCAGAGGTAGACGTGCCGGTGCTGACGGACGGCGGGGTGGCCGAGGCCCTGCCGACGCGACGGCCCGCCTGGTGGCGGGGCGCGTGGGCGCAGGTGCGGGCACGCGCGCGGGCGTTAGATTGGGCGCTGGTCTGGCAGATCACGCTGCTGGCGCTGGCCGTGGGCGAGTTGTGGGCTAATAACTCGTGGGATTTCCCCACCTACCTGGGCATCTCGATGATGGCGCTGGCGATTGGGGTATACGCCGACCGGCAGCGCATTGACGAGCAGGGCATCTGGCAGTTTATCCTGCGCGCTGGCTATGTGGCGGTGTTTAGCGTGCTGTTATACTGGCCCTTCCATTCGCACTTTGGCTCGGCCTATACCAGTGTCGAGCCGTGGAAGG
>JAAYXX010000121.1 GCA_012515695.1 Chloroflexota bacterium | reverse complement strand
GCTATGGCCCCAGTGGCCTGTTCATCGGCCAGCAGAGCGGCCCCGTCGGCAAGGAATGGACTCGCTGGGAGGGCGGGCTTCCGCAGCAGGACCAGCCTCATATCGTGGCGGCCCCCGGCCAGCAAGGCGTCCTGTTCGCCTTTTCCGGCGAGAGTGCTCCCTGGGGCCTGTTCCGCTCCACCGATGGCGGGCGCACCTGGCAATCGGCGAATCGCGGCCTGACCGAGTTTGTCATCCGCGACATCGCCTTCTCGCCCGATTTCGCCGAGGATGGCGCTGCCATGTTGCTGGCAGGCGAGGATGGCCTGTACGAAACCCAGAACGGCGGCCTGACGTGGCAGTTGCGCGCGCGCGTGAGTGGCGCGCAGGTTGCGATGGCGCGCGCGCACACCGACGCGCCGCGCTTTTTGGTCGTCGGGTGGAACCCCCAGGATAACCGCGAAAGCCTGGTCTACGCGCCCGCGCCAGAGAGCGATGGGCTGCAGATCGTTGGCCGCCTGCCCAAGACGCCATACGCCTACACCCCTGACCAACTGACGCTCTCCCCCGATTTCGCTACCGATGGGATCGCGCTGGTTGGCATGGGCCAGGGCGGCCTCTTCCGCTCGCAAGACTATGGCCAGACGTGGGAGCAGACCGGCCCGCAGCCCGACCTGCCCTTCCCATTCTACACCATCGCCTTCTCCCCGTCCTGGGCGCAGGACGCCACCATCTATGTGCTGATTCGGCCATTCCATAGCGAGCCGGAGTATCGCGGGGCGCTGTATCGCTCCACAGATGCCGGGCGCACCTGGCAGCAAGCCACAAACGTCGAGACCAACATCACGACGCTGGCCCTGTCGGCGGACGGCCAGCTTTGGCTGGGCGATACAAAGGGCCATGTCTATCGCATGAATCCCAGCGCGCTGGACTGGGCACCGGTTGCCAATGCACGCACCACACCCACGCCCACCGGCCAGCCCCCGACCAGCGCGCCGCTTACCCCTACCCCCCGGCCCACTCCACCGGCCAACCTGTACGCTCCGCAGGGCGCTCTGGCCGAGCGATGGGAAGAGCCGCGCGTCTTTGAGGCCATCGGCTGGGCGACAGAGCCACAGGCACACGAGACAGCCGCCGCATTCCAACCCTTTGAGCGGGGCGTCATGATCTGGCGCGCAGACAACACGCAGGTGTATGTTCTCTACGATGACGGCTCCTGGCAGAAATTCGACGATACCTGGACATCCGATGAGCCAGAATGGGACACCCGCATCATTCCGCCGGACGGACTCTATCAGCCCAAACGGGGCTTTGGCAAGGTGTGGAGAGAGCAAGCGCAAGTGCGCGAGCGTCTGGGGTGGGCATTGGAGGAAGAAGCGGAGCAAACGCTGCTCGTCCATCCATTCGAGCGGGGCGAGCTTTTACGGGTGGATGGCCAGGATTACGTGCTGCCCCAGGCAAGCCGCTGGTGGCTCCCATCCCGGTCAGGATGAGGGAAGTCCGCTCTCCCTTCTCCCCCTGGGAGAAGGCCAGGATGAGGGAGGTCCCTCCCCCGGAAGAAGGTGCGGCTATGCCAACGTGTTGGCGCAGCCGAGGATGAGGGTTACTCCTCCCCCCACGCCGGGTCAGCCTGAAAAGCCGCGGCCAATTGCCGCTTTCTGTCGTCCGGCAACCAGGATGTCTCTATTGCATTCAACACCAGGGTGCGTATCTCTTTACGGGTAAAGCCGAGTACCTGCTGCAACTGCTCATACTCCCCGGCCAGGCTGTTGCCAAACATCCCCGGATCATCCGTATTGACCGTCACCGGGATGCCGCGCTCGAAAAAGCGCCGGATGGGATGGTCGGCCAGCGTCGGCACGACGCCGGTACGCACGTTAGAGATGGGGCACATCTCGATGGGCACGCGATGCTCGGCCAGGTAATCCATCAACGCGGGGTCCTCGATTGCTCGCGTCCCGTGGCCGATGCGTTCCGCGTGCAGGGCGCACAACGCGCCCCACACGCTGGCCGGTCCCGCGGCCTCGCCCGCGTGTACGGTGGTGTGGAACCCCAGGCGGCGGGCCTCTGCATAGACATCCGTGAACAGTTCAGGGGGAAAAGCAGCCTCCGACCCCCCAATGCCTATCCCGATAATCCCCTGATCGC
>JAAYXX010000120.1 GCA_012515695.1 Chloroflexota bacterium | reverse complement strand
GCCTCGCCCGCGTGTACGGTGGTGTGGAACCCCAGGCGGCGGGCCTCTGCATAGACATCCGTGAACAGTTCAGGGGGAAAAGCAGCCTCCGACCCCCCAATGCCTATCCCGATAATCCCCTGATCGCGCACCTCCGCCACATCCGCCAGCGTCTCCGCCGTCCCCCGCGCCCCCCGGTTCCGCACCAGATCAGCGATCAACGCCACCTCAACGCCCGGCACGCGCTCCAGCCCCGCCCTGATCGCAACGGCCAACCCCTGCGGCGTCAGCGCATGCTCGCGAAAGTCGGACGGAGAAAAGAACGCCTCGACATAGCGAATATTCTGCCGCAACAGGTCTTGGGCCACTGCTTCCGCCACAAAGGTAAAATCCTCATATTCCCGCAGAAAGCAGTTCTTCCAGTTCCATGCCTGAATGAAATGGGCGAAATCCTGATAGACGAACCGCGCGCGCAGCGTCGCCAGGTCGGGCACCAGCGGATCGCCGCCATACTTTTGCACCAGCTCCCACAAGGCGTCCAGTGGAATAGCGCCTTCCAGGTGCAGGTGTAGCTCCGCCTTGGGGATGCGCTCACACCAGCTCGCCCCCGCCTCAGGGCGGCCATCATCCTCCGCTCGGTCTCGCGTCATTCTGCCAAACCTCGCCTATGTAAATCGGCCATGCGCCGGTATTCGTCCAGCATGATCCAATAGCTCTCAGGCGGCATCCCCGGAAAGATGCAGTTCGACGTGGAGAGAATATACGGCTTGCCCATGCCCCCGTATGTCATGCAATATTGCACCGACTCGCGGATTTCCTGCTCGCGGGTATCCTGCAACATGCTACAGTTCACGTTGCCCATCAAAATCCACTCGGGGTATTGCTCCCGCACCGCCCGAATGTCCATATCTCCCTGCGGGTCCACCGACTGATAGCCGTCTATCCCCGTCTCGTAGAGTTGATCGAGAATCTCGTTCAGGTTCCCGTCCGAGTGCAAAATCACTGGCACGCCCAGGTCGTGCACCGTCTGCACAAATTCGGTCATGTACGGCGTGACAAACTCGCGAAAGTGGGCCGGGGAGATGAACGGCCCCTGGTTAAAGCCGAAATCCGAGTTCTGGATGATAAAATCCACCCCCGCGTCCACCTGCCGCCGCGCCAGCTCTTGCGCTGCCGCCAGCTTGGCCCGCGCCCCGGCGTGCAATTCCTCCGGCTTTTCAAACATCGTCACCACAAAGTCCATGATGTCGCTTCCGCTGGGCATCCAATACACCCCTTGCCCGTTGAACGCAAACACCAGCGCCCGGTCCCCCAACTCGGCCTTGAAATGGGGGATCATCTCCAACGGGTCGAGCCGCGTGTCCAGCACATCGGCGGGAATGGCCGCCCACCCCAGTTCGTCAATCAGACGGGCGCTGACCTCTGTATGGTAGCCAACCAGCGCGTCGTGCCACGCTTTGCTATTCGGCGTGTATTTGCTTTCGACGGCCTGCTGATCCAGGCCAAACATCTCTCGCGCCAGGTAGAACACCAGCTCGAAATGAGGCGGCTGGTCGGGCGCTTCCCCGGCCAACACTGTCTCCAGGCGTGCTTTGTTGGTCAACGTCTGACTGATTCCCATGCAATCCTTCCTCATATCAGAGCCAGCCGCCCTACCGCGCATACAAGCGCCGGTCAATATCCACCACGCGATGCTCCTGCATGGCCCGATCAGCGCAAAAGCCGATCAGGTGCCCATAGACTGAATCCTCCAACGTCGTGGTCGAGATGGACCGCGCCTCGGCCTCGTGGTCTGCATCAGCGCGCACCACGCGCAGGAAATCGGCCACCAGGCGCATATCGCCGCCCCCGTGCCCGCCAAAGGCCCCGTGCATGTCCCCGCCGACGCTCAAATCCACCACCTCTTCAGAGTACTCATGACCGGGGCGTGGGTCAATGTGCCGAATCACAAAGCGGCTGTCCTCCATCACCCCCTGAATCTCGCCGCGTGTGCCGATCAGGTGGATGGCCCGCTGCGCCTTGGACGAGCCGCCCACCATGTTGTGCGTGGCTGTGCAGCCATCCTCAAACTCGATCATCACCGACTGGTGATCTACCACATTGTTGTCGCATTTCCAGACACAGCGCCCATACGGGTTGTCGCCCTTGAGCGAAGCGATCTTGTCCTCGATAGTCGGGTTCTCCAGATGTTCCAGGCTTTCCCAAACGTAGAAAACCCAACGATTTGGGTGGTCAATATAGTGCTTGCGCGCCGAGTAGAGACATTCGGCCTCGATGGGGCAATCCACCAGACAGCGCGTGCCTGCGCCTGTCGGGGCCTTGTCGGCGCGAAATTGATAGTTGTTGCCGAAACTGGCTACCGCCTTGGGCAGGATGCCGCTCTTCATCCAGGTGATTATGTCCAGGTCGTGACAGCATTTCGCCATCAGCATAGAGGAATGGGCATAGTTCGTGTTTGCCCACTTGCCCCGCACATATCCCACCACCATATGGTGATACGAGACGTGCTCAATCGTCTGCACGTTGAGGATCGGCCCAATCACATCGTCCAACACCTGTTGGCGAATGGCGGCATAAAACGGGGCATAGCGCAGCACATGGCAAATGATCACCTTCCGGTCATACTGGCGGGCCGCTTCCACCAACTGCCACATCTCTTCCTCGTTGGTGGCAAAAGGCTTCTCCAGCAGCATGTGGTATCCCGCCTTGAGCAAGGGAATGGACGTGGGCACATGCTGGTGATCCATCGTGCCGTTGATGACCACGTCCGCCATCTGCGGACGGCTCGCCAGTTCCTCCGCCGTCTCGAAGCACTGCGCGGGAGACAGCCCGTACAGTTGCGCCACCTGCTCCCGCCGCTGGGCGCGCAAGTCGGCCACGCCCACGATACGTAGCTCGTCCGGATGCTCCTTGGCGTAAGAAGCATAAATCAGTGCGCGATGCCCCGCGCCCACGATAACTGCTGTGATCGGCTCTTTGCGTCCCATACGAACCCG
>JAAYXX010000119.1 GCA_012515695.1 Chloroflexota bacterium | reverse complement strand
GTGGGCCTCATCGGCCCA
Organism: Chloroflexota bacterium; assembly: GCA_012515695.1. GTDB lineage: Bacteria > Chloroflexota > Anaerolineae > UBA1429 > UBA1429 > JAAYXX01. Next base: position 20,067 of record JAAYXX010000119.1, on the reverse strand, counting down.
CCTTGCCACTATAACTATCATTTGGATGTTGATCCACCGAGCAAATGAAGATGAGGAAGCATATGTCAAGCCGGGTACCATCGTTAAAAGGTGGACGCTATTGGGCCAGGCTAGGACTCTTGGGCCTGAGCCTCTTTCTAGTCTTTCACCTGTCCTTCTCCGTGCTACTGAGATATGTGCAAGCCCAGGAGGATGCGGAACGCCACTGGATTCCGATTTCTGAAAACCGTGTTGCTACATGGGAATTCTCCCCCAACTATGACACTGATCCCGTGATCTATGTCGGTACGGCCGCCTCGGAAAAAGAGTCCTTGCGAGGCATCTATCGCTCCACCGATCATGGGTATACCTGGGAGAACTCGTCAGAAGGGCTGATCCCCAAAAAGCGCCATTACTATACGGATATCGAATTTTCCCCGGATTTCGCCGAGGATCAGACGATCTGGCTGACAGGCCACAAAACTGGCTTGGGCCGCACGGAACCCTTCGGCGGCATGTGGCAGTCTACAGATGGCGGCAATACCTGGACAGAGATTGAGTACCAGGGTTTCCCGTACCGCCCAATGACCCAGCGTGTCTCCCAGGACATCATCGGGCTTGAACTATCGCCCAACCTTGCCGAGGATTCCTTGATGATCGCTGCCGCAGGCGGTGAAGGTGTCTATATTTCGACAGACAAGGGCCTCAACTGGGAAATCTCCGCCCCTATCAAGGACGTGTTGAACGTTCACGTCGCCCCCACCTGGCCAGATGAACCCTTCGTGGCCCTGTCTACTACGGGCAGCAAGGTGATGATCTCGACAGACGGAGGCAAGACGTTCGAGACCCGCTCTGAGGGCTTGCCCGAGAGCATGAGTGCTGTGCGCGGCGTCATCTTTTCGGATAACTTTGCCGAGGACCGCACCATGTTCTGCTGGGGCGCGAACGGCGTGTACGTCTCCCGGAATGCGGGCGAGAGCTGGGAACCTGTCGTTACGGCGGACCAGTCTGTTACCATTTCCTGCATGGATGCTATCGGCGATTTCAGCGAGTACGGGAGTATCGCCTATGGCACAGATGGTTCGCGGGTCTTTTTGAGCGATGATATGGGGCAGACGTTCAAATCCCTGAACTCGGAGTCACTTCTGCATTACCCCGTGGATACAATCGCCTTTCCACCGGACTATCAGGTCAGCCGTCAATTGTTTGTTTCCGGACACGACGGGATGTTCATGTATGGCCCTGGGCAGAACCCCGGCGCGGCAGCCACAGCGCAAGCTATCGCCGCCAATGTTGACTCTACCCGGGTGGCCCGCGCAACAGCCGCCGCTGGGTTGGAATTCGTGCCGGAAACGAGCGACCGCGTAGAGACGGGCTGTATCGCCTACTCTATCGCACCGACGCTGTTCTTCCTGATTCTCATCGGTCGGCGTATGTACCCGCACGGGTAATGACCCTATTAGAGTAACAGGAGTGAAGAAAGGACAGACACGTGACCACTGTTTCTAATCTTAATGCAGGGGTACAACCGCGACGAGCCAAGCCCGCCCCAAGCCAACCAGCGTCCAAGTGGTCCAGGATTTGGGCGGCCCGTCCGCTGTACTTGCTTATTTTTCCCACCTTTGCGCTGATTCTGACCTTCAGCTATGCCCCCATCCTCATGGGCATCTATTACTCGTTCACTCGTTACGATGGCGTGCATGCCTTCTGGATCGGCCTGGAGAACTATCGCCGTATCTTCCAAGACCCGGCCATGATCCAGTCCTACAAGAACATCGCCATCATTCTGCCGTTCCAGCTGATAACCGGCATCAGCATGCCGCTCTTGGTGGCCTGGCTCATCTACCACCTGAAGCACGACAAGCTGCGATACTGGTTCCGGGTGATGTTCACCATCCCCATGGTCGTGCCGGGCATCGTTATGCTCTTGATCTGGATATTCATGTACACCCCCACGGGTGGCGTGAATATCATCCTCAATATGATCGGCCTCGGCAAACTCACCCAGACAGCCTCGGGAGCGGCACGCGCCTGGCTGGGAGATCAAAGCACCGCTCTGGGCGCCATTCTGTTCATGGGGTTCCCCTGGGTCTCTCCGGTGAACATGCTCATCTTGCTGGCGGGTCTGGAGGGCATCTCGACGGAAATTATCGAGGCGGCCCGCGTAGATGGCGCAAACTCGTGGACCTTGTTCTGGAAAATCGAGCTTCCCATGATCATGGGGCAGATTCGCCTGATCGTGGTCACCGCCACGATTGGTGTCATGCAGGGCTTTCAGAATATCCTGGTGATGACCCGTGGTGGCCCCGGGTATGCCACGATGGTGCCCGCCATGCGTATGTATGACACCGCTATGCCCGAAAACAGCCTGGGAATCGGCTCTGCCCCTCAGATGGGCTTTGGCGCGGCCATCGGCGTGTTTCTGTTCCTGATCATTGGCATCATCACGCTGATTAACCTGAAGGTTATCCGCTCGGCCGAACCGGAGATCGCCCGATGAAAAAAAAGACTCAACTCCGCAGTGTAATCTCGGTTATAATCCTGTTCTCGCTTTTCCTGATTTCCATGATTCCAGTAGTGGTTATGTTCATCCGCTCCTGGAAGACCCTGCCCCAAGTAGGCCGGTCGCAGATTTTCCCGACGCTCCCGCTGCACTATGGCAACTATCTGATGGCCTGGGAGCTGGTCAGTCGTTACCTCGTGAACACCGTGACCATCGTCGTCCTGGCAGTGGTAGGCGTAATTTTCCTATCGTCTATCACAGCTTATGTGTTCGCGCGCTATGACTTTCCTGGCAAGAATGGGCTATTTGCGCTGCTCATCGCGTTGCTGATGATCCCAGGCGTGATCGGGTTCGTCCCTTCCATCATCCTGGTGCTCAAGCATATGAGCCTCAGCAACAACATCCTGGGGGTGCTCTTCCCCTATTGGGCAGGTGGCCAGATCTTTGCCGTCTATGTGCTGCGTACCTTCTTCGAGGGACTGCCAGAGGAAATGTACGAGGCGGCCCGGCTGGACGGCGCGTCGCACCTGGGCCTGTACTGGCGCATCACCATGCCCCTCTCCGGGTCCATCCTGAGCGTCATCGCCATCCTGAACATTATCAGCACGTGGAACGACTATGTCTGGCCGCTCATCGTACTGGCGGATGAAAAGCGGCGCACCATCGCCGTCGGCCTGACCTTCTTGCGCGATACCAAACACCCTGATCCCGGCACCGAAATGGCAGCCTACGTGATCGCTTCCATCCCGATGCTGGTGCTGTTCCTGGCGACGATGAAGACTTTTGTGCGAGGCATCACCGCCGGAGCTATCAAGGCCTGAGCCATCGCCGAGGTTCGTACTCGCGCGGCGCCAGACGCATCAGTCTGTGCATGGCTGCATCACGAATTGTGCCGGGTAGCCCAAAGGGGGGCTACCCGGTTGCCTTTTTCCCATTCGAGCAACGCCCGCCCAGACCGCCAGTCCTGACCAGCCCAGATTGCTGGCAACACATCACCAACAGCCTGGGCAAATCAGCGTGTCACAGGGCGACCCGTCGCGTCAAGCCGTCACCGCCATCTGGGCGGGAACAGGTCGCGTAAATCGTCGGGCATGACCGGCGGATCAATCCTGACAGGCGGCACAATGGTGATAGGCGGTACAGCCGTGACGGGCGGTACAATCGTGGGGATTTCCTTGAACACTTCGGCGGGAATCTCCATGATCTCCTCGACCTGGCCCATGATCTCCTCGACGTCCGCCGGGAGATCCCCCGACGGCAACTCGACGGCTGCCGTAAGAATGCTCGTAGCCACATACCCATCAGGGGTATTCTCGGCGATCACCTGCGCCACATAACCCACTCGCAGTTCCCCCTCGATATGGGTACTGTCGTTGTACGCTACCCTGGTCGAGTTGACCACCACATGCCCATCGCCCACCTCATTGATGATGCCACGGAAATGCACCGTGCCCTCTCCTGGCGGGGGCAATTCGCCGCCCGGCTCCGCGGTTGTGATCGCGATAGCCAGATAGGACCCATCGGGCATGAGTCGCGCCCGCACAGCAGCTATCCGCCCCACGGCCAGCTCCCCCTGGATATCGGTGGTCTCGTCATAGTTGATTCTGGTCGTGTTGGCGACGATATAGCCTTCACCAACCTCGGAAATGAACCCGACCATATGCAGTTCGCCTTGCGGCGTCTCCCTAGGTCGCGGGGTAGCGGGAGGCGCTGGCGTCACGACAGGCACGATGGGGAATTCGGACGCCTTGGCGAACGTCTTGATATGCGTGGCCGTATACTCTGCCCCCGCTACAGACGCTCTGACCGCCGCCAACAGTCCGGCCTCCAGCGTGCCATCAATATGCGTCTCGTCGGTATAGGCGATGCGCAGGCTGTTCACAACGACATAGCCATCGCCCGCCTTGGTGATGTACCCCACGACGTGCAACGCCCCTTCGCGTACTACCACAGGGATCGTCGTAGCGTCAATCTGAATGCTGCTGGCGATGAACACGCCACGCGGCCCTTCGTACCCCGTGACTGTAGCCTGCGCGTTGATCTGAGGGGTGCCCTGTACAGTGGTTTCCGTCAATACGGCCACAGGCTTGCCCCCCACAATCCATATACCCAGGCGACTCGGGCCACGCGAGAAATGCTCTATCGCACCCGTAAACTGGGTCTCGTCAGCATCGGCATTCTCAACCATGATCCGCCGGGCATAGAGTTTGTCTTCAGGGAGTTGAATAGCTTCCACGTGTGCCACCTTTCCAACCGCCGGGGTGCCCTCGAGTTCGGTCCTGGGTGCAACGAATACCGTTTCGCCCCCGATGGTCCATTTGCCCAACAACAGCACGGGAGATGACTCGATCTCACCGGAAAACGAGATTTGCTCTGGCTCCCAGTCGGACGTAACGCGCACGTTGATCTGATCTGCCACCAGCGTGCCATCGTCCATCGCTCTGGCCGTCACCTCGACGTGCAGGCCAGCCTGAGCAGCGCCCAGGATGGTCGTGTCCAGGTTGACCATGATCTCTTGTCCATCTACCACCCAGACTGTATCGCCCAGGCGCTCCAAAATGCCCTCAAGCTGCACCAGGCGCTCGTCGTCCACCTGAGCCACATGGACCATCTCGGCCACATGGCCTGCATCAGTCCCCTTGGCGATCACAGCCGCAAAGCAACCCGCTACCAACGTGCCGCCGGTGAACTCGGTCTGTTCGTTGAACGCCATGCGGATGCCGTTAATCACGAAATAGCCCTCGCCCACCTCGCTCATAAAACCCGCCAGGTGAATATCTCCCTCGCTAACGACGACTTGGGGCTTGCGGATCAACAGGGCCTTGAGTGTGCTGTCCTCATATTGCTTGGCGAACACCACCACAACCGTCCCGGCTGCCGCCGCTTCCACGTCGTCGTCGACGATGGTGCCATCTACCACTTCCACGACTCGATCGGCAATAGTCCAGGTGCCCACATGCCCTTCCACGGGCCGGACCTGTATCACTCCCTCGAACGTGACTATCTCCGCTTCGGCAATGTCCGCCAATGCGCTTCCTGCAAGCGCCGGAAGCAGTAGAACCGCCAGCATCAGCACAGTGATAGATACCTGACGTGCTCTCCTCATTCAGTCCTCCCTTCACTAACAATGTACTCGTTCACCCTACTCCAAAGGAGCAATTGGTGACGCAAAAAGTACATCAGATACCCCCAAACCGGCCAGATTTAGTGGGCATGTGAAGAGAATTGGCACGTACCATCAAGACGTACACGCCCCATCAAAGGTAACAGCTAGTAGATGGAAGATACAGTCGGATGTAAATGCGAAATAAGCGTGGTCCGCCTGTTCCATGCGTCAATCACCGGGGAGGCATTTACCACCAGGGAGGCCCTTCCGGCTCCACAGGTGGCGCAGGCAAAGGTGGCATCGGCCTAGGCGGCGCAGGCACCTGCGGCGTCGCCACTGGTGGCGCGGGCACAGGCGGAATAGGTGGGCCTGCATCTGGAACAGGGGTCTGACGAGGTAAAAGCGTCAGCAGAGGCCGGACCGTTGGCGCAACAGTCTGCCACACCGCTGGCGGCGTCGGCCAGCCAGCAGGCGGCGCGGTAGCCTCCGCTGTCGGCTCGCCTGGTGGCGCAGGCGTTGGGGTGCTCTGCCCGGCAGGCGGCATGGGGGGGGTAATCTCTACCGTCACAGAGGGCATCGGCGGCGGCCACAGAGTCGCCACGATTGTAGGCCAAATCTCGGTCAATCGTCGGGTAGGCCACGGCCAGGGAGATGGTCGGGGCACAGTGGGCCAAGCCGTGGGCACAGGCCGAGTGGGTCGCGCCAGGCGCGTGGGCAATTGCGGCAATATCGTCGGCAGCACCGTCTGCCATTTCGGCGGGATCGGCGGCGTGCCAGTAATGGGCAGCGAGGGGCGTAGCGTACTGGTGGGGGGCACATCATGCGCGTCGGCGCCCGCGTCGGCGCCCGCGCTAGCGGCCGTCTCACCGGGCGCAGGGGCCTGCGTGGGCGATTCTGCCGAGATGGTCGGCGTATTCGTGGGTACAGGCGTATCGGTAGCCGCCATAGTGGGCGATGGGCTGCCCTCTGCGGGGGCCAGCGCGGTAACAGTTGCGCCCGGCAGTGGCATCAGCGTGCCACCTATCGAGGCCACCGCCCCCTCTCCCGGAGCCAGATCCAACTGGCTGCTCTCCGTAGCCACCCGCACGCTCCCCTCCAACACGCTCACCAGGGTTTCCCCCTCTGGGCTGACCGCCACAGCAAACACCGTCCCCCGCACTGTCACCAGCGCGCCAGGGGCCTGCACGCGAAACGCCGACCGGGCGTTGGGCAAGCTGGCGACGCGATAGACTATGTAACCGGCGTCCTGCTGAATCGTGATATGGTGTGCGCTCCCCAGCACCCCCTCCCGCAGCGTTGTCAGCTCTACTTCGGCGCTCGACCGCATCTCCAGCGAACTGCCATCAAAGAGGGTCATCACCGCCGAATCATCCGCCGCCCGCAGCCGGTAGCCTTCCTGCACAGGTTGCTCTTCCTGAATGGGCTGCCATTCCGTGCCCTCTGGCTGGCGCACCTCCAGCGACGCATCCTGCGGGACCACTACTGCTTCCCGCACGGGGACCGTCGGCCTGCCGAGCACGTAAAGCGACGCGGTTAACACCAGGAACAGCGCAGCCGCCAACCCCAAAACCGGGCGCACCCACGCGGGCTGCTGCCCATAGCGCCGGGACATCCAGCCGAAACGCGGTGCCTGGCGCGGGGGGCGGTAAATGGCCTTGGCCTTGATGGTGAGTTCCGCCGGCGGCTCGATCAAAGGCTCGGCCCGTGCGGCGGCCAGCACCCGCCGCAGGAAACTCAGATCAGCTTCACACTGCTCGCACCCTTCCCGGAGGTGCTCCTCCACTTGCGCGCGCGAATCCTCGTCCAGACGTCCGTCCAGCCAGTCTATCAGGTTCTCCAGGCTTATCATGTGACTATCCATCGTTACCCATTCCCATCGTACGGAGGATTTCGCGCATCTTTTGCAGGCATCTCGCCCGCGTGGGGCCAATGCTGCCCAAGGGCACTTGCAGCCGGTCGCCAATCTGCGCATAGGTCGGCTCATCTGGGTCAAAATAGAGCAACCAGAGCAGATCGCGGCATGGCGCCCCCAGCCGTTCCAGAGCTTCGAGCACCAGCGCCTGATCGCTGGCAAGGCTGACCACCTGCTCCGGCGAGACCCCGGGGTTTGCGCTGGCGAGGTTCTGCATCACCATTTCCTCATTCACCGGCTCACGGCGTCGCTTGCGCGCCACGATCCAGCTCTCGCGTTGCGCCACGACGATCAGCCATTTGGCCAGCCCCTGGACATCTCGCAGGGTGTGCAGGTGTTCAAACAGGGAGGCAAATACCGCCTGAAAGACATCCGCCGCGTCCTCTGTGGCAAGGCCCGCGCGCATAGGGATAGAGTAGACCAGCCGCTTGTAACGCTCTACAAGCGTGTCCCACGCCCTGCTATCCCCATCCATGCAAGCACTGACCAGTTCCGCATCATACAAGTCAGCAGACACGGCCCCTCCCTGGGAGCCTCCCATCATATATCAGGAGCGGCAAGTCAGAGGATAAATACATAATGCGGAGAAAATGAGCTAGTTTGCTGCTCGACGATCTTGGCCCCGAACCAACAGAAACCCCATGCAGGCATACCGCCTGCGTTCGCCGCTGATTCAGGAGCGCGCACACGTTCGCACGCGCCCCTGAACCAGCATCCGGCGCGCCAATCTCTAGCGCGTCTGAATCTCGGTAAACGCGGTCATTCCCCAGCGCAGCCCGTCTTCCGGCTTGAACTCCAGGTCCAGCACTGCCGTATAGACCCTGTCGCCCCGATAGTCCATCGCCATCAACCCCACCTGCGACACGCTGCCCGTAAAGGTCTTGCCCGGCAGCGCGTCGATGGTGATCTTGGCTTTCTGCCCTACTCGCACCTGGTTGATGTCCACCTCGCTCAAGTCTTCTGTTCGCACTCGCAAACGGGTCAGGTCGCCCAGCCGCACCGCTACGATCTCGGCGGAGGCCAGCTCGCCCTCTTGCACCAGGATCTCGCCCACCGTGCCATCATAGGGCGCGACCAACACGGCGTCTTGCATGGCATTTCGAGCAGCCATCAACGCCGCCTCAGCCTGGGCCACCGCGGCCTCAGCGATGGCAATATCCTCTGCGCGAGTCCCGGCCTTGATCAAATTCGCTTCCGCTTTGGCCTGCTGAACATGGGCCAGGGCGGTTTCGTGCTGCGCGATGGCCTGGGCAAGCTGGCCTTCCATCGTCTGCACGTTCGCCCGGGCCTCCATCACCTTGGATCTGCTGCTTTCGATGTCGGCCTGGGCCTGCTGAAGTTGGGCCTGCGCTATCTGCACGTTGGCCTGGGCTTGCACGACTGCCGCTTCGGCAATGGCCCGCTCTTCCGCCGAAGCCCCAGCCATGAGCTTCTGGAGTTGCAGGTTCGCGATTTCGACCCTGGTGCCTGCCGCTCCCACCTGCCCCTTGGCCGCCTCATATTGGGCCGTGTTGCCTCCCTCGCCGCCCAGAGCATCCCGCTGCCCCTGGTAGCCCCATAGCTCGTTTTCCGCTTGCTCGACCTGCTTGCGGGCTATTTGCAGCTCCAACTCCGTCGGCCCGGCCACCAGATCGTCCAGGCTGGCCTGTGCGCTCCGCAGAGCCGCTTGCTCGGCGGCGACAGTGGCCTGTGCCACGCGGACAGCGATTTGCGCCGACGAAACGCCCGCTTCAGCGTTGCTCAACAACGCCGAAGCCGCGGCCAGTTGGCCTCTGGCTACTTCTACCGCGCTCTCCGCGGCCTTGGCCTCCGCTTCGGCAATAGCTACCGCTGCCTCGGCTGCGGCAATCTCTTCGGCGAGCGGCCCCGCCTGCACCTTGGATAGCTCGGCCTGGGCCTGCTTCAACCTCGCTTCCGCTTCCAGAACAGCCTGCTCCAGGTCACGCGTGTCCAGCCGCGCCAGTTCTTGCCCGGCAGTAACCTGATCGCCCACGGCAACCAACACCTTCTGCACGCGGCCAATCGCTTTAAAGCTCAGATTTGCCTGCCGATAGGGAACCAGCACCGCTTCCGCCGATACAGTGCCCGCCGACGACTTGCGTACCTGCGGCATAGCGGTAGGCGAAGCCTCTCCCTGAGCAGAACTGCGCGCGAGGCAACCAGCCATCACCAGCGCGCCAACCAACCCGACCAGCCATAGAACAACCATCCGCCGCTTGAACACCTTACCCTCCTGTCACTCGAAACGCAGCACTTGAACTACTCGCACCTGGGCTGCACGCCTGGCGGGCCAATAGCTCGCCAAGACCGAAAGGATCACCACGATTGCCAACCATAGCAACATTCCGCCTACTGAATAGCGAAAGCTCAGGGGCACCTGAAGCAACGCCACGCCCACCGCCTGCCCGAAAAAGCGCGCGCCCGGCAGGCTAATGGGCACGGCAAACAGCCAGCTCAACACACCGAGTAACACCCCCTCTGTAACGAAAATCCCCACCACGGCCATCGTGGTGGCCCCAATGGCCCGCATCACCCCCAGTTCGCGGCTGCGCTCCATCACGTTTATGGACATGGTCCCCATCAGGCCCAGGCTGCCCACCACAGCCGCCAGCAGCGCCATCACCAGCATCAAAGAGAGGATCACGCGGAACTGGGCGCGGTTTTGCTCTCGTACCTCGGTAGCGCCTCGCACAAAGGAAGGGGCCATCCTCTGCTCGCCGTACGCTTGCTGTAGATCGCGCAACAACCGCCGCTCGGCTGCTCCGCCGCTCTGCTCGGCCTTTACCATCGCCAGCGTCCCACGGTTCACCGTGCCCACCGCGCGCGTCAGAGCAGCCAGGGGCACAAAACAGTCGCGCTGATCGTTGCCCACGCTGATAATCAGCCCGACCACCGTCCAGGTGGACGCGCGCCCCTCGATGGTCAACTGGATTTCGTCGCCCACATCCAGCCCTTCGTCTACAGCGATCTTGTTGTTGAGCAGAATAGCATTGCTATCGCCGGGCAACAGGGCGCGCCCACGCGCAATGCGCGGCGCGAATAGCTTGGAATCACCGGGCAGCCCCATGACAAAAATGTCGGTCTCTTCGCCGTTCGCCAGCCCCAGCTTGGCCGTGCGCTGGTCCCACACCTCCACCAGGGCCACCCCTGGCACGCTTTGGGCCACTTCAACAATGCGCGTCGCCCGCTCCGGCTCGTTGAATCCCACCCACACATCCATGCCGAAATCGTTAATAAAGGTGTCCAGCGTGCTATCCAGCGAGCTACCGATGCTCATGACCGTAATAAACATTACCCCGCCAATGATCAGGGTGAGCATCGTCAAGACCAGTCGCAGCTTGCGGCGGAAACTGTTTCGCAGGCTGAGGGCCACGGGCCGGGGCAACTGCCGAACGCGACCAATGACCTGATCCAGCCAGCCTTGCCCGAATTGCCCCCCCAGCCCGTAGGTATTGATGGCCTCTCGCGGGGTGGTGCGCGCACCACGCATCACAGGCCCCAGAGCCGCCAACGCGGGCACGGCCAGCGCCACTACCGCCTCGATCACCAACGGCAGAAACGCTATGCGGAAGGGGCCGTTGTCCACGTTGATCATTCGCAGCAACATGCCCGCAACCCAGTGCGTCGTCAGCACGCTCAAAGGCCAGGCCACCCCCAGCGCCAGCAGGCCATACGCCAGGGCCATCCCCAGGTAGAGCCGCATCACCTGCCGCGAGGTCGCCCCCAACACCTTCATCACCCCAATCTGCCACACCTGTTGCAGTACGATGGCGCTCATGGTGTTGGCGATCAAAAAGACGCTCAGCCCCAGCGCCAACAGGCTCAACACAGTTAGCACGACGGACAGCGTATCCAGCAGGCCATGCAATGGGTGGACGTTGGGGTCCATTACCCGATAGCCGACCACAGACGCCCCCATGCGAGCCAGGCGGCCCTCGATATCCTCCGCCAGCACCTCGGCTTGTTGCTGGTCAAAAGCCGCCATGCGAACCGACAGCCGATTGGGCGCAGACATCCCTGCTATCCAGGCCACGGTGTCGGCTGTGGCATAAAAAGTGGCGTCCCCGCCAAATTGAGGCGGCGTCACCCCCAGCGCGCGCGTCACGCCCTGCACGGGCATTTCGCGCTCGCGCCGCCCCACCTCGACCAGCACCGTACTGCCGGACGGGATGCGAAAATAGCGCGCCGATTGCCGCTCGATTGCCAGCGCGCGCCCCTCCGGCCACGCCCCGTCAACCAGGGTCATCCGGTCCAACTGTTGCACATAATAATCCTCGCGGGCCACCAGGTTGCCGCGCCGCCATTCGGTCTCGCCTGGCAGCTTCCACCGGATCATCGCCTGCGTCACGCCTTCCGCCTCGGCCACGCCCGGCCCCCGCCGAATCCCCTCCACGATCTCCTGCGAGAACGACGACCCACCAAAGGCAAGATGGGCGGGCAGCGTCGACTGGTAATCCTGCGTCATGCGGGCGCGCATGACCGCCGACAACCCAAACACCAGCCCCAGCGCAAACACACCCACCGCAATGGACAACACCACCAACAGCGTGCGCGTCCTGTTTTGGGTGAGATCGCGCCATACCTTGTACCAGATCACGCTCATGGCAGTTCAATCCTATCGCCCAGAGGCAGCGAAGGCTGGTTTCCAGCAGGCTCTATCTGTCCATCGCGCAAATAGATCACCCGTTGGGCGCGCGCGCTGAGGTTCGCGTCGTGCGTGACAAACAGCACCGTCTTGCCCTGGACAACCAGTTCCTCAAACAGCGCAAACACCGCCTCGGCTGTGACCGAGTCCAGGTTGCCCGTCGGCTCGTCGGCCACTATCAGCGGGGGGTCGTTCGCCAGAGCGCGGGCGATGGCCGCCCGTTGTTGCTCACCGCCGCTCAACAGAGCCGGGAGCTTGTGCGCGTGCGCAGCAATGCCCACCTGCTCCAACAACAGCATGGCCCGTGCCTGCCGATCTCGCTCGCGATGCACATAGCAAAAGTCCATCGGCAGCAGCACATTCTCCAGCACCGTCAGAGTGGGCAAAAGCTGAAAGAACTGGAAGACCACGCCCACGTGCTTGCCGCGCCAGCGCGCCAGTTCGTCCTCGTTTAGCGTGTGGACGGCCCGCCCCGCCACATACACCTCGCCACGCGTGGGCCGGTCAATGCCCGTGATCATGTTCAACAGCGTAGACTTGCCAGAGCCAGAAGGCCCCATCACCGCTACCAGTTCGCCCGTATCCACGCGCAGCGAAACGTCGCGCAGGACAGACACTACCCCCGCCCCCGATGGGTACACCTTGTTCACCTGTCGCAGGTCAATCAACGCGCCGTTCACACCCTCAGACATCATCTTGCGTTCCTTCCTCACCCACGCCCCGCCCGTTTCCCGTCCAGATTATCAGGCGGCAAACCGGGGCCTACTATGCCAGACTGGCAGCATGGGCCACCTGTCGAGGCTTTCCGTCGGGCATGATGGCCCCGTCAAATTCGCACGCGATCTGTTTCACTTGAGACAGATTCGCGCCGGTCAGGTCAGCATTCACAAACCTGGTGGCTACCAACTCGGCTCCCGTCAGGTTGACCCCCTGCAGATTAGCGCCGCTCAGGTCTGCGCCGATCAGCTTGGCCCCGCTCAGATCAGCCCCCCGCAGGTTCGCGCCCCGCAGATTGGCCCAGGCAAGGCTCGCCCCGCGCAGACAGATCGAGTGCCCATTCAGGATTGCCCCGGCCAGGTTGGCTCCGATCAAGCTGGCCTCACACAGATCGGCGTTGGTCAGGTTGGCCTCCCGCAGGTCTGCGCCTGTCAGGTTGGCCTGAGACAGATTGCACCCGGCCAGGTTGGCCCCCGCAAGCCGGGCCGAAAAGAGGCTGGTTCCGCTCAGATTGGCGCCCGCCAGATCAGCACCCGCCAGGTTGGCATAGGCCAGCTTCAGCCTGACAAACTCGCGTTCGCCTGCAACATATTGCGCCAATAACTCGCGATCGTTCATCCCGTCTCCTTGCATGTACCCTTACCTATCCATCTGTAAGCGTCTATCCGGTTAAGGAGCGGGGGTCCGCCCCTCAACATTGCGCCCGCTATCGCGCCCGCTGTCGCGCCCGCTCCGCCAGATGCCCAGCCCTTCGGCCAGGGGCATTGTCCATTGCCGATACTTGATCTCTCCCAATGGGCCTTCTACCACCAGAGCGCCCACATAGCCCGCGCCCGGCTCTAGCGCCGCCAGCGACCAGCGAGTCGCCTCCTGCGAATCGCGAGCGCGCAGCAGGCGGGCCGGTTGACCCGGTGCCAGGGATACATCGAATTGATCCAACGGCAGCGAAAGCCCCTCTCCACGGGCCTTGATATAGGCTTCCTTGCGCGTCCAACAGTTGTAAAACGCCAGCCCGCGCAGTTCCATAGGGAGCGTCAACAGCTCTTGCACCTCCCACGGAGAGAAAAACTGCCGGGCCACGGACAAGGTGTTGGCATCGTCGGCGCTCTCTGGCCGCAGAGGCTCCAGGTCAATGCCCACCTCGCGCCCCCGTGTCACTGCATACAGCGCCATTCCCCCTGCATGAGACAGGTTAAAGCGCAACTCGCCCCCATCGAACGCGGGGTCCAGCGAAGGCTTGCCGTAAGGAGTGTATACAAAGCGCAGCCGGGCCGGGTCCACCCCCACATAATCGCCCAGAATGCCCCGCAGCGCCCCCCGCGCCACAATGAAATGCTGACGGTCGCGGTCAAAACGGTATCGCGCCGCCCGCTGCCGCTCATCCTCGGAAAGTGTGGCATACAGGCGCTCGATGCAGGCCGCCGGTACCTCCAGCCCCGTCTGCCAGACATGCACCTCGCCCTTTGGGATGTCTACCATCGCCCTCCCTTTCCCCTGCCGCGGCACAACCCATCACCCATCAGACCGCCCTTTGCCCCAGGTACGGACTCAGGTCGCGGGCAACGGTTTGCAATAGCAGATAGCGGTCTGCGTGCAGGTAAAAGTGATCGCCCGGAAACATGCGTAACGAAAAAGCGCCCGCCGTCAGCTCTCGCCAGCCCTCCATCTGTCCGCGAGAGACATAAGGATCGCCCAGGCCCGCCATCGCCGAGATGGGATGACGCAACGGCTCGTCGGGGCGGAACTGGTACGTCTCGCACACGGCAAAGTCGGCGCGTAGAATCGGTATCAGCAGGTCGCGCAATTCCGCATGCTGCCAGACCTCGTCGGGCGTGCCATTCAGCCCGCGCACCCTGGCGATAAACTCGGCCTCTGGCAGCGCGTGGATGGGCGGCTCTTCGTCGGGCAATTGGGGGGCGGGATGCCCAGAGACGAACAAATGCACCGGCTCGACCCCATAGCGACGGCGTAGATGGCGGGCCAGCTCAAAGCTGACCAGCGCGCCCATGCTGTGCCCAAACAGCGCAAAGGGCTTGTCTAGCGCGGGCAACAACCCCTGCGCGATGGACTCTACCAAGGGGGACAGCCGGGAGCAGAGCGGCTCAGTCAGGCGGGCGCCTCGCCCCGGCAATTCCACCGGGCAGACCTCGATGGCATCCGGCAGGCTGCTCGCCCACGCATAAAAGGCCGAGGCGCTGGCCCCCGAATAGGGGAAGCAGAACAGGCGTAGGCTGGCCTGCGGGTTCGGCTTGGGGCAGGCGATCCAGCGATTGACGGCCTGCCCTGCCCTGGCGTTTGTCTGTGTATTGCTTTCACGGACGATCATACCTACCCCTTCCCATCATAATATACTCAGTATCCTCCCGTCATCCCCCTACCCTCAGTAGCCGCGCCATTCTGGCGCGGGATTGCACGCTCAGTAGGCGCGGGCTACCTGTCCCCCTCTGAAGCGCGCTCAGGTAGGGTAGCCCCATTCCTCAAAACAAGGCCGCCATTCCTGCGAGAGCCGCTGGCGAATCGCCTCCGGCAGCGACTTGTGGCTCGTCTTCTGATAATCGGCGATGGACGCTACATACGCCTCTAGCTTGGGTCGCACCTGCGAGAAACCGTCCAGCCCCAGCCCCTCATAGATGCCCGCCACCTGCCCGATCATGTCCTGCTCCAGTTCCTCGAAACACACCTCATGGTAGTGCCCTTGCGGGATCAGTTCTCGATCCCGGAAAAAGGCGTCATACATCACCCGATACCGCCGGATAATCCCTTCTTCCACACTGCCATCCGGCGGCTCTTGCAGGTACCCCCTGGGGA
Source organism: Chloroflexota bacterium (assembly GCA_012515695.1). Classification (GTDB taxonomy): domain Bacteria; phylum Chloroflexota; class Anaerolineae; order UBA1429; family UBA1429; genus JAAYXX01. The sequence goes on along the minus strand of JAAYXX010000119.1, from coordinate 4,397 downwards.
TACCCCGCTCATAGAGGTTCTTGGTAGACTGGAAAACGCGATAGGGATTGCGATGAATATGCACGAACCGGGCCTCTGGGAACAGGTCCAGCAATACACGCACGCGGGCGGTGTGTGTCGGCGACTTGAGCATCAAGGGGCGCTGGTACTTGTAGGTCACTTTGCGCAGGAACCACAGGAAGGTGTCCTTCCACTCCTGCAACTCCTCAGGTGGAATGTCTTGCAGCGTAAGGTACCGGTCGTACCATTCATCCCGCCGAGGAAAGTTCCATGCGATCAGGGGAGAACGAAGGCTGATGGCCGAGAGGGCGAATTCGTCCTCGCCGGGGCTGCCGGGGGTGATGGTCATATTGTCCATCGCCCGCGTGTTGGTTGGTCGCTGGGCGAAATACCGGATAGCTACGTCCTCGGTCGTCAAAAAGGTGCGCGGGTTGAGCACCTGGTGGATGGTGGGGTATGCCCAACGCTCATCCACGCTGAGCAGATTATGCAGCAAAGTGGTCCCGCTGCGCCAGTGCCCCAGGATGAACAGGGGCGGCTGAAGCTCGACATCATCGAAACGGCCCCCGTTCACGGCGTGATCCACATTTCGCCGCAGGGAGTTCATCAAGGTGATAAACGTCGCCGTGACGGCCCGGGGAATATAGCGCGGGCTGATCGCAAAGCGATTCTCGCGCAGCATCTTCCACCACGTGCCTGCCGTCATACCAAGTAGCGTATCCAATGCTCAACCTCCTCGCTTGAGAATCGGTGGTCAGACAGGTTGCCGTCCGGCCCGCCAGCGCCAATAGCCGAAACGCCTCTCGTTATCTCCCGTTTCCCTCCCTTGCCCGACGCAGATACGCCTCGAGCTTTTTGGCAAAAGAGCGCACATGCGGCGGGTGGAGCATGCTGTTGTGATCTCCGCGCACCTGCTCGATATCCACCCCACCGGCAGCCAGTCGTCCCCAGCCCAGATCAGGCTCTTGCGAACATTCGGGCGGCTGGTGCTTGGTGCGAAAAACAGTGATCCGCCCTGGATACACCTTTGGCTCGTACTGCCGCCACGCCTGAGCGTGCGATTTCAGCAGATACACAAAATGGCGGAACTGGGACAGCGTAATGTCGGGCGAGACCCATTTGGCCTCGCGCAGTTTCTCCAGCACATAAGCCACCTGATCGTCCGGCGTCATCTGGCGCAGCACATCCAGCGACAGAGAGACCTGCTTGCCAAAGAAAGCCTGCAGGTATTCCGCCTCGTCGTGCAGTTCCGGGCCAGGGATGTCAGGCCCCTGATCCAACATGGCGAGCAGCGCCACCTGCTCCCCCTGGGCCACAAGTTGCTGGGCCATCTCCAGGGCGATGACTACGCCCATCGACCAACTCCCCACGTAATAGGGGCCTGCGGGCTGCACAGATCGCATCTCCCCCACATAATGGGCCGCCATGTCCTCTATTCGGTTGAGCAGGGGGCGATCCGCCTCAAGCCCCTGGGCCTGTAAGCCATAGAAAGGCTGCTCCCGGTCCAGGTGCCTTGCTAGATCGAAATACCAGTGCACGCTGCCGCCCGAAGGATGGATAAAGAACAGGGGCGGCCTGGAGCCTTCCGGCTTGAGCGGGACCAGCGAAGGAATGGCGCGTGGGTACTCTTGCTCCCGCAAGTAGTTCGCCAATTGCTCCACCGTGGCCCCCTGGAACAACGCCAACAGCGGCAGCTTTTTCCCCAACCGCTCTTCCACCTGCGCCATCAGGCGCACGGCCAGCAGCGAATGTCCGCCTAGGTCGAAAAAGTTGTCGGTCACGCCCACCGGCGCAACGCCTAGCAACTCTTCCCAGATGCGTGCCAACTGATGCTCTAGCTCGTCTCGCGGCGCGACAAAGGTTTGCTCCGCCTCCTGACGGGTCGCCTCCGGCGCGGGCAGGGCCTTGCGGTCTATTTTCCCGTTCGGCGTCAGCGGCAGCACATCCAGGAACACGTAAGCCGAGGGAACCATGTACTCCGGCAGGAGTTGGCCTAGCAGGGCGCGCAGTTCGCCAACGCTCGGCGCGTCGCCTTCCGGCACGAGGTACGCCATCAGTCGTTTCTGCCCCGGCTCGTCTTCTCGCACCACCACCGCCACATCGCGCACCCCCGCCAGTTCCCGCAGCGCCGTTTCGATCTCCCCCAGCTCGATGCGGAAACCCCGCACTTTTACCTGGTGGTCGATTCGCCCCAGGAATTCGAGATTGCCATCAGGCAGGTAGCGCGCCAGATCGCCCGTCCTGTAGAGCCGCGCCCCCGCCTCCCCGCCAAAGGGGTCGGGCACAAACCGCTCCGCCGTCAGGTCGGGACGATTCAAGTAGCCCCGCCCCACGTTCACGCCCCCGACGTATAGCTCCCCCGCTACCCCCACGGGGACCGGCTGCAACTGCGCGTCCAGCACGTACAGCCGCCCGTTCGCGATGGGCTTGCCGATGGGGATGGTCATGGTCCCCTCTGGAACGCTCTCTACCCGGTAGTACGAAGCCGCAACCGTCGTCTCCGTGGGGCCGTACCCGTTCAGGAAGCAGCGCCCTGCCGACCAGCGCCGGGCCACCTCCACCGGGCACGCCTCCCCCGCCGATACCAGCGTCCGCAAGGCGGGCAACTCTTCCGCGGGCAAGACAGACAGCAAGCTGGGCGGCAGCGTGACCACCGTAATGCCCTCGCCCTGCAAGAGCGCTAGCAGGTCGCCCCCACTGAGCAGCATCTCGCGCCGCGCCAGGTAGAGTCGCGCCCCTTGCAGCAACGGCGGCCAGACTTCGGACACCGAAGCGTCAAAGCTCAACGAGGCGAATTGCAGCACCCGGCTCTCCGCGGTGATCGCGAACTGGTTCGCCACCACCGCCGCCAGGTTGACCAGGCCCCGGTGCATCAACTGCACCCCCTTGGGCCGCCCGGTGGAACCGGAGGTATAGATCACATAGGCGAGGTTGTCCGGAACCGCCCAGTTGTCCAGATTACCGTCCGCTTCCTGGGCGATGGTCGGCCAGTCGGCATCCAGCCGCACCATATGCCCGCCATACCCTGGCAGCCGCTCCAGCACCCGCTCTTGCGTGAGCAACACCGCCGCCTGCGCGTCCGCCAGCATATACGCCAGCCGCTCCGGCGGATAATCCGGGTCCATCGGCACATACGCGCCGCCCGCCTTATGCACGCCCAGCATCCCCACCACGGCGTCCGGCGAGCGGTCGACGCACAGCCCCACCAGCACTTCCGGCCCCACGCCCAGCCGTCGCAGATAGCGCGCCAACTGGTTCGCCCGTCGGTTCAACTCGGCGTAGGTCAGCGTCTCACCTTCGAACTCCACCGCCACCGCGTCCGGCTGGCGGGCCGCCTGCCCCTCGAATAGCTCGTGCGCGCACCGCTCCGCCGGGAACTCGGCGGCGGTATCGTTCCACGTGTCCACGATCTGCGTCCGCTCGGCGTCGGTCAGCAGGGGCAACGTCGCCACGGGCTGCGCGCTATCCGCTACAATCCCCGCCAGCAACGTCTGGAAATGCGCCGCCATCCGCTCAATCCGCTCTCGATCGTACAGGTCCGTGTTGTATTGCAGTTCGCCGCTCAGGTGCGGCCCCTGTTCCTGCATCAAGAGCGTCAGGTCAAACTGGGCGATACCCGCGTCTGCTGCCACAGGCTCAAGGGTCAGCCCCTCCATGTCCTGCACTCGGAGCGGGTTGTTTTGCAGCACAAACATTACCTGGAACAGCGGGCTGTGGCTCGTATTGCGTTGAGGCTGGACGGCGTCCACCACCATCTCAAATGGCACATCCTGGTGCGCATAAGCCCCCAACGCCGCCTCCCGCACGCGCCGCAATAGCTCCACAAAGCTCGGGTTCCCCGACAGGTCCCCCCGCAGCACCAGCGTGTTCACAAAGAACCCGATCAGCCCTTCGATCTCGGCCCGCGTCCGGTTCGCTATCGGCGTCCCCACCGCCAGATCATCCTGCCCGCTATACCGCGACAGCAACACCTGGAACGCAGCCAGCAGCGTCATGAACAGCGTCGCCCCCGCTTCCCGGCTCACCCCCTGTAGCCCTCGCGCGATCTCCTCCGGCACGTCAAACGTGACCGTCGCCCCGCGATAGCTCTGCACCGCCGGACGTGGGCGGTCCGTGGGTAGCTCCAGCAGCGGCGGCAACCCCGCCAACTGCTTCCGCCAATAGTCCAACTGCCCCTCTAGCGCCTCCCCCACCAGCCAGCCCCGCTGCCACGCGGCATAGTCCGCGTACTGGATGGGTAGCTCGGGCAGAAGCGACGGCTGTCCGGCGGCAAACGCCTGATAGAGCGCCACGATTTCCCGCAGGAACACCCCCAATGACCACCCATCCGAGATGATGTGGTGCATCGTCCACAGCACCAGATAGTCATCCTGGCCCAGACGCAACACCTGGGCGCG